>CAYXUS010000293.1:0-4599 GCA_964468415.1 uncultured Caldithrix sp. | reverse complement strand
GCGGCAGATTGGAAAAATATTGTTTCCCAGTGGAATTCTCCCGGGTAAAGCGATGTCTTGCCACGAATGGAGTAAAAAATGACCGCCGTTTTCTTATCGCTTTTTGTGAACCGAATTTTTCTTAATTCTTTGGCAAATTCAGACGATAAAAAGCATACTACGGTCTAATCATTAATCTAACGAAACGAATGACGTATGTGTGGAATTACAGGGATTGTTGCACAACATTTAACTTATCCGCAAAGCGAAGAGCGCCTGCGACGCATGGTGGGCAGCCTGTACCACCGCGGCCCGGACGAATGCGGCTTTTTGTTCGGCAAGCAAGCCGCCCTGGGTATGGCGCGTTTGAGCATTATCGATTTGAATACCGGCAGCCAACCCATTCATAATGAAGATCGTTCGCTGTGGACGGTGTTCAACGGTGAAATTTTTAATTACATCGAATTGCGTGAAGAGCTGCAAAAATGGGGGCACACTTTTTACACCCGTACCGATACCGAGGTCATTTTGCACAGCTTCGAGCAATTCGGAATGGACTTTTTGAGCCGTTTGAACGGCCAGTTCGCCATTGCCATCTGGGATGTAAAAAAACGCCGTTTGCTGTTGGCGCGCGATCGGGTGGGCATTCGTCCCCTTTACTACGCCTATCACAACGGTCGCCTGATTTTCGGTTCCGAAATCAAGAGCATTTTGGCCGAAGGCACGATTCCGGCACGCATTGAGCCGCAAGGCATTGCCGATATCTTTACTTTTTGGGTAAATATTCCGCCGGAAACTTCCTTCCGGGGAATTCATGAATTGCCCCCGGGAAATTTTTTGCTCTTTGAAAACGGAAAGATAACCGTGCAACCGTATTGGCACTATTCCTTTCCCCGCAATAACGCCTTTGACCGGCGGGGCAAGCAGGTTCTGGCCACAGAGCTGCGCGATTTGTTGCACGATGCCGTTACGTTGCGCCTGCGTTCCGATGTGCCGGTGGCCGCCTATTTGAGCGGCGGTATCGATTCATCGATTATTTCCGCTCTGGTCAAAAAGCATCACAACAACGAGCTGATCACCTTTTCCGTGGCGTTTAAAGATTCTCATTACGACGAACGCAATTTTCAGCAACTGATGGCCCAACACATCGGCACGCGCCATTTTACCATCGAAGTGGACAACGAAGATATTGCCCGGAGTTTTAGCGAGGTCATCTGGTTTGCGGAAAAGCCCATGATGCGCACGGCACCGGCTCCCTTGTACGCCCTTTCGTCGTTGGTGCGCGAGCACGGCATTAAGGTAGTGCTTACCGGCGAAGGCGCCGATGAAATGTTTGGCGGCTACAATATTTTTAAAGAAGACAAAATCCGGCGCTTCTGGGCTCGCCAGCCAAATTCCGTCTGCCGTCCCATGTTGCTGGCCCGTTTGTATCCTTACATTTTAAAAGACGAAAAAGCCATCAACCCTTTTTGGCAAGGATTTTTCAAGAAGAATTTGCAAGACGTGGACAATCCCTTTTATTCGCACTGGCTGCGCTGGACCAACACGGCCCATTTGAAAATGGTGTTTGCCGGAGCGGTAAAAGAACATTTCCGCTTTGAAGAGCAGCTCGAAAAAGTGCGGCGCTATTTACAGCCCGAAATGGTAGAATGGCACCCGCTAAACCGTGCCCAATATCTGGAAGCGGCATTGTTCATGAACGGCTATTTGCTTTCTTCGCAAGGCGATCGCATGATGATGGGGCATTCGGTGGAAGGACGCTTTCCCTTTCTGGATCATCGTGTGGTGGAATTTTCCTCGCATCTTCCGCCGGAATTAAAGATCAACGGTTTGAACGAAAAATATCTTTTAAAGGAAGCGTACAAAGACATTTTGCCGGAGCAGGTCGTCAGGCGCAACAAGCAGCCTTATCGGGCGCCCATTGCCACCGTGTTTTTGGGAGCGCACGCTCCACAGCTCATTCGGGAGTTGCTCTCTCCGGAGATGCTGAAAAAATACGGCTATTTTAATCCGCAGGCCATCGAAAAACTTAGCGCCAAATTGCAAAAATTGGGGAAGCAGGCTTCGGCGCGCGATGAAATGGCCATCGTAGCGGCTGCTTCCACGCAACTGATGCATTATCATTTTGTGGAAACGTTTAAAAATCATACATTCAAATTGCCTGAAAAACAGGTAAAAATAACGATCGATTAAACACAGGAGGCCGTATGGCATTCTCAAGAAAAGATCTCGAAATTGATCCCGCTCAGGTAACGGATCAATTAGTCGCCCGCATGCGCAAGGTAATCGGCCAACGTTTTCATAAACGCGGCGTTGTGCTGGGTATTAGCGGAGGTGTGGATTCCAGCGTGTGTCTGGCCCTATCGGTACGCGCTTTCGGACCCAGACACGTGGTCGCTTTGGCCCTGCCGGAATCGGATTCCGATCCGGAAAGCGCCGTACTGGCACGCAAGCTGGCACGCCAATTTGATGTGGAATTTATTGTGGAAGACATCACGCCCGCTCTGGCCGGATTCGGTACCTACCGTCGCCGCGACGAGGCCATTAAACGTGTCTTCCCGGAATACGATCCTACCTACAAAGCCAAAATTGTGCTGCCCGGGAATTTGATGGAAAAGGAAACGTTGAATGTCTTCTATTTGACCATCATTTCACCGGAGGGCGAGGAAAAGACCAAACGTTTGCCCTTGCGGGAATATTTACAAATCGTAGCTGCTTCCAATTTTAAGCAGCGCAGCCGCATGGCCATGTTGTATTACCATGCCGAACGGCTCAATTACGGCGTGGTGGGCACGGGAAACAAGGACGAACATGAGCAGGGTTTCTTTGTAAAATGGGGCGATGGCGGCGCCGATATCAAACCCATTGCCCATCTGTTTAAAACGCAGGTGTACCAGTTGGCCGAATATCTGGACATTCCCGAAGAAATTCGCAGCCGGCCGCCAACGACCGACACTTACAGTGCCGAATCGACGCAGGAAGAATTCTTTTTCCGCGTACCGTTTGAAGTGGGCGATTTGGTCTGGCTGGGCATGGAAAAGAACGTGCCTGTCGAAGAAATTGCCGCTGCCGCGGGCATTACGCCCGAACAGGTGGAGCGAATTCAAAAAGACATTAAACGCAAATTACGGTTTGCCGAATATCTGAAGGCAAGTCCGGTACATTTTGATGACTAATAAAGCGTAGCAAAAGGATGGCAAAGAAAAAGGAGTGCACAATGGACGAAATAAAACAAAAGGTACGAGACTATTTGGTGGAAAATTTTCTTTTCGGCGATACGGAAGCCACCCTGGAAGACGACCAGTCGCTGATCGATTCCGGCGTTATCGATTCCACGGGCGTGCTGGAACTGATCACCTTTCTGGAAACGGAATTCGGCATTGCCGTGGAAGACGACGAAGTTTTGCCGGAAAATCTGGATTCCATCAATAATATTGCCGCTTACATCGAACGTAAAAAGAAAGAATAATTCCCCGATGAAACGCTTGATTTTTTTAGTAGCAATTGCGCTAATCTGGGCGTGTTCTCCGAAAAACACGGGAGAAGTAAAAGTGAATATCGAGCAGGTTAAGGCCGATTTGCAGGCGCTTTCCGAAACGAAGCTGTTTTTCGGGCACCAGTCGGTGGGGCGCAACATTATTCGGGGCATTAAGGAATTGATGCAAAAAAGCGGGGTGCACACCCTGCACATCATCGACGCCAAAAAGGATTCTTTGCCCGAATTCTATTTTGCCCAGGCTAATGTGGGAAAAAACAAATTCCCGCAAACCAAATGCGCCGATTTTGCCCGGCTGATTCGGGAAAAATTAGGGCCGGACGGCGTGCAATTCGCTTTTCTGAAATTTTGTTTTGTGGATGTAACGCGTAAAAGCGACGTGCACGAAATTTTGCGGGAATACCGTAGCACAATCGACACCCTGCAGCAGGAGTTTCCCCAAATTACCTTTGTCCGTTTTACCGTGCCTTTAAAGGTGAAATCGGCGGGTTTCAAGAGTACGATTAAACGCTGGTTAGGCAAGGCCTCCACGCGTGATTTGGACAATGCCAAACGCAATGCCTACAATCGTCTGCTCAAAGAAACGTTTCGCGGAAAGCCCGTTTTTGATCTGGCCGCGGTGGAATCCACCTATCCCGACGGAGAACGCGAAACCTTTACGTTAAAAGGGCAAACCTTGTACAGCCTTGTGCCCCGGTATTCCAGCGACGGCGGCCATTTGAACGCGCAGGGACGCCAATGGGTGGCCGCACATTTGCTGCATTATTTGGCCAGGCTGGTAAAAGAAAAAACGCACGCAGGTGCGGTAAAAAAAGATCAGTAAGGTTAAAACGTGAAACAGGTTAAAGTGGGAAAAACAATGGAAAAACCCGTAAGGCTTTTGCATGAAATTTTGTTTAGAGCCGCCGAACGCCATCCCGAAAAGATTGCCCTGGTGGTAGAAGGCAAACCGTTTACTTACGACGAAGTGTTGCAGGCGGCGCTGCGTTTAAGCGCGGCTTTGCAGAAATACGGCGTAAAACGGGGCGATCGGGTGGCCATTTACATGGACAATACCTTTCCGGCGGTGGTTTCGATTTTTGCCACCCTGATGAGCGGCGGCGTGTTTTTAATGATTAATCCCC
>CAYXUS010000292.1:0-2510 GCA_964468415.1 uncultured Caldithrix sp. | reverse complement strand
GGCATGGCAGAATATCTCTCGCTTGGTCCGGAAGATCCCAACACCACCATGTGGATGCGCGACGCAGTACAACACAAAATTCCAAAAATCAAGGAACTGGAAAATCCGGAATTCTTTCCCTATCGCTTTGGTCAGGCGCTTCTGGCTTACATTGGCGGAAGGTGGGGTGACGAAACCATCGGAGAAATTCTGAAAGAGGCCAAAAAGCAAAAAAATGTTTACAACGCCCTTCATGATGTGCTCGGTATGTCGGTCGATTCGTTATCCCAGGCATGGCATCGGGCTTTGCACGAAACGTACGATCCCGTTTTAAAGAAATGCGACACTCCGGGAAAATATGGCCCGCTCGTAATTAAGGCCTCCGAAAAATCAGGCAAAATGAATGTGGCACCGGCTTTAAGTCCGGACGGAAACTTCATGATGTATTTTTCGGAAAAAGACATTTTTACGGTTAATCTCTATTTGGCCGATGCGCACAGCGGTAAAATTATCCGAAAGATTGTCGATGCGGCACGCGACCCGCATTTGGAAAGTCTGGAATTCATTAGTTCGTCAGGTTCGTGGAAAATGGACTCCAAACACTTTGTGGTGGCCGTGGTGGAAGAAGGACGCCCGGCTTTACTACTGTTAAATGTAGAAAATGGCAAAGTGGAAAGAAAAATCCGTTTTCCGCACCTCGGACAGATTTTGAATCCATCCTGGTCACCGAACGGACAATTCATTGCCTTTTCCGCGATTAATCATGGCCAGTCCGACCTGTTCCTTTACGATTTGGTCTCAAATACCTTAACCCAGCTCACCGATGATGCGTATGCCGATTTGCAACCGGCCTGGTCACCGGACGGCAAACATCTGGCCTTTGTAACCGATCGTTTTTCCACAAATCTGGATCGGTTGCACTACGGAAATTACACTTTGGCCGATTACCAGTTTGACACTCAGGAAATCGTTCCCCTCCCTTCATTTACCACAGGCAAAAATATCAATCCGCAATGGGCACCGGATATGCGCAGCCTGTATTTTGTCTCTGACCAAAGCGGCATTCCCAACATTTATCGTGTGGATTTAGCCAGCGGACAGATTTATCAGTTAACCAATGTGTTTACCGGGGTAAGCGGAATTACCAATTTAAGTCCGACCATCTCTGTCGCGCTTGCCACCAATCGTCTGGTGTACAGCGTGTTCGAAAACAGAGGTTACAGCATTTATGCCATCGAGTCTCCTGTGAACCTGCACGGCTGGCAGCCGGACAACATATTCTCTCCGCTTCAGCTGACCATATTGCCTCCGGTTAATCGTCCTTTTGCCGGTGTGCGTGCCTTAAAAGCCGATGATTCTTTCGGCCTTCCCGATCCGCTCATCTATTCCGTTGTTCCCTACAGGCCCAAATTGATGCTCGATTACGTGGGGCAGCCGTACCTGGCAGTGGGCGCTTCACGCTTCGGTACCTATTTGAGTGGCGGTGTCTCGCTTTTTTGGAGCGACATGCTGAATGACTACAATCTGGCAACGGCCCTTCAAGCGAACGGGAGATTGAGCGACGTTGGGGGAATGGTCAGTTTTCTGAACCGCAAAAAACGCTGGAATTGGGGCGTGGCCGCTCAGCGCATTCCGTACACCACCGGGGCCTACAATGCCGGATATGCCGTTCTGGATAGCCAGTTGGTATATGTGGAAGATGAATTCCGGCAATATCAGTACAATCAAAGTATTTCGGGAATCTGGGAATATCCCTTTAATCGTGCCCAGCGGCTCGAAGTGAGTGGGAGTTTTACCTATTTGAGTTTTAAACAAGAGGAAAACATCGTCGTTAGTTCGCTCTCGGGGCAGGAAATTTACAACCGCACTTTACATTACCCGGCACCGCCGGCCCTTAAGTTTGGCTCGGCCAGTATCGCATTGGTTTACGATCAGACGTTTTTTGGCGCAACAAGCCCTTTATTAGGTCAGCGCTACCGCATTGAGGTGTCGCCTTCTTTCGGAACGTTTAATTATTACACCTTTTTGTTGGACTACCGCCGTTACCTGATGCCGGTTAAACCCTTTACTTTTGCCTTCCGCATGATGCATTACGGACGTTACGGCGGTGGGGCTGACGATCGTCGATTGTCTCCCATCTATCTGGGCTACCAGAGCTTTGTGCGCGGGTACGATTACAATTCATTCACGGCAACGGAGGTTTCCGAAGATTCGGTGGGTGGCTTTCATCGGCTTTACGGTAGCCGCATCATGGTGGGGAACATCGAAATTCGATTTCCGCTTTTCAACGTTCTGGGGATTGGCAAAGGATTTTACGGAATTTTCCCCGTGGAAAGTGCCGTTTTTTACGATGCCGGATTGGCCTGGACCGCACAGGACAAGCCGTGGTTCATGGGAGGGCAACGCAAACTTGTGCGTAGTACGGGAATTGCGCTGCGGGTGAATTTAGGCGGCTATTTTCTGGCCGAGGTGGATTACGTAAAACCTTTTGACCGGCCGGATAATAAATGGCGCTGGCAATTCGGTTTTAT
>CAYXUS010000291.1:0-13011 GCA_964468415.1 uncultured Caldithrix sp. | reverse complement strand
TTTTCTTTGAGCAAACGCACGTCCTGCGCGGTAATGCTTTCGGCCAGCGAACAACCGGCTTTTAAATTGGGGATGAGTACGGTTTTGCTCGGATTCAGGATTTTGGCGGTTTCGGCCATGAATTTTACGCCGCAAAAAACGATGATGTCTTTGTCGGTTTGGGCCGCTTTGCGCGCCAGCTCCAGAGAATCGCCCTGAAAATCGGGGATGGAATGAAACAGCGCCGGTTCCATGTAATTATGCCCCAAAATAATGGCATTCTTTTCTTTTTTCAGGGCGTTTATTTGCACGGCCAATTCGGCTTTTAGCCGAATTTCCGCTTCGGGCATTAAGCGATGTAATTTCTGCCGCAACTGTGCGTACAATTGATCGAATTCCACACAACCTCCTCGTTGTTCGTCTGGGCGTTACGATGTTTCGATAATTAAACTCACATCCAGAGCCTGCACGGAATGGGTCAAACTCCCCACCGAAATAAAATCGACTCCGGTTCGGGCAATGGCGCCCACGGTTTGCAGAGTAACATTGCCCGATGCTTCCAGCGGAATGCGTCCCCGGGTTATTTCCACGGCTTTTTTAAGCGTGGGTACGTCCATGTTGTCCAGCAAAATGCGATCCACATTCAGCTCCAGCGCTTGACGCAATTCATCCAGATTTTTGACTTCTACCTCCACGGGCAACGGGCGTGGCAGGCAGGCACGCACCTTTTGCACGGCCGCCCGAATGCCTCCGGCGGCTTCGATGTGATTCTCCTTGATCAGCACCATGTCGTACAGGCCAAAACGGTGATTTTCACCGCCACCGATGCGCACGGCCCATTTGTCGAAATAGCGCAGCCCGGGTGCGGTTTTGCGCGTGTCTAAAATGCGGGCTTTGCTCCCTTTAACGGCCTCGACCATTTGTCGGGTTAAGGTGGCAATGCCGCTCATGCGCTGCAAAAAGTTCAAGGCCACCCGCTCCGCCGACAGAATGGCGCGCGTCGGTCCGCTGACGAGGGCCAGTTTTTGTCCGGCCCGCACCGTTTCACCGTCTGCAACCAACCACTCCACCGTAATGTTTTTGTCTAACAATCGAAAGGCGGCGGAGAACACTTCGGCACCGGCCAGCACGCCCGGGGCTTTTGCCCAAAGATTTGCACTTGCTTTTTGTTCTTTCGGAACCGTACACAGGGTGGTCACATCGCCATCGCCGATGTCTTCGTTCAAAGCATTTTCAAGAATTCGTAACCATGATTCCATAGCTTTTTCCCATTCAAAACGATCGGCGTAATTTAAAGAAAAAAGTCGGAAAGGTTCAATTAAAAAGGCCCAAAATTTTGGGAGGATTTCAAACAAAAAAAGCGGCCCCAAAACAGAAGCCGCTTATTCTTCAACACAGTTTTTTACGCTTCGTCTAAATTCATGCTCTCTTCAAAATCGTCCGTATACTTCGAAGCAATGGTCTGCCGAATAACCACCACCTTGATCTGACCGGGGAATTCCATCGATTCGCGAATTTTGTTGGCAATATCGGTCGAAAGAACCATCGCCCGCTCGTCACTGATCTTGTCCGGCTCCACAATCACGCGAATTTCGCGTCCGGCAGAAATGGCATAGGTTTTAGCCACCCCCTCGAAAGAATTACCGATTTCTTCCAGCTTGGTAATGCGTTTGGTGTACGCTTCCAGCGTGTCGCGTCGCGCACCGGGACGGCTTCCGCTGATCTTGTCAGCAGCCGTAACCAGCACCGAAATGGGGTGAATGGGTTCGGCTTCTTCATGATGCGCCAGAATAGCATTGATTACAATCTCGTGTTCATGGCAGGCCTTGGCCAGTTCCACCCCCAAAGTCACGTGACTGCCTTCGGAATTGTTGCTCACGGCCTTGCCGATATCGTGGAATAATCCGGCACGGCGGGCCAGATTCACGTTAAAACCTAATTCTGCCGCCATTGCTCCGGCCAGATAAGCCACTTCTTTGGAGTGCTGCAACATGTTTTGGCCGTAACTGTAGCGGTATTTCAGGCGTCCCAATGCTTCGCGCATTTTGGGATGCACATCGGTAATTTTCAATTCCTGCAAGGTTTCTTCCGCAGCCTTCTGAATGGAACGGTTCACTTCTTTGGTTGCCCGACGCACCATCTGGTGGATGGTATTCACATTTATCGTGCGTCCTTTGATCAAATATTCCATGGCCAGGCGGGCAATTTCGCGTGCTACCGGGTCGTAGCCGGAAAGTACGATCAATTCCGGGGTGTCGTCCACAATTACCTTCACACCGGTCGCTTCTTCAAATGCCCGAATATTGCGTCCTTCACGCCCGATAATCATTCCTTTAAAACGCTCGTTGGGCAATTCCACCGTAGAAAGCGTCGATTCCATCGTAAATTCGTAGGCCAGGTTCTCGATGGCCTGCGCAATAATTTCTTTGGCCTCACGTTGAGCTTTTTCTTTGGCTTCTTCTTTAATCTCTTTGGCCAGCTGCACTGCTTCTATTTTGGCCTGACTCTCCAAATTTTTGAGCAACTCCCGCTTGGCATCGTCCGCGGTCAGGTTGGCAATTTTTTCCAGACGCTTGTTCTGGGCTTCGATAATGCCATCCACCTTTTTGTGTTTTTCGTAAAGCAACTGCTCCAGTTCGTTAATCTTCTTTTCTTTGTTTTCCAGCCGTGCCTCACGAATTTTCAATTGATTTTCTTCGCGGCGCAGGGCTTTTTCTTTTTGAATATTTTCATTTTCCAGCCGGGCCGCTTTCTCTTCTTTCTGCCGAATTTCTCTCAAAAAAGCATTACGCTTCTGCTGAATTTCGGTCTTTAATTTGTAATGACTGTCACGGCGGATTTTCTCCGCTTCCCTTTTGGCTTGCTCGATAATTTGACTGGCCATCTGTTTTTTACTACGCAAAAACACCGTGTAAAGCGCCACGCCAATAGCCACACCAAACAACAATCCCAAGCCTATCCACATTATCGTATTTGAATCAAATGTTACTGCCATATTTTCACCTCAATACTTCCTTTAATTCTTCACAAATAACAGCCGGTTAACATAGTAGCGGAAACGACATTAATTTTGTCGGGAAAATCCCTTTTCCGCCTTCTTTTTTTAACGTTTACCGGGACAATTCGTTTCCCGCACCGCATTAATCATCGGATTTAATTTTCAATTTCACAGTAATTTAAGAAATTTTAGGGAAAGACTACAAAAATAAATTGGTCAAATCAAATAATTCGCCCGGGAAGCGACCCTGTACGCGGCTTTAGCCGTAAAGCACTGAGTACCGGATGCAGCAAATAAAGATTGCATCCCAAACGTCCAATAAGCAAGGCCAATGCGGCTGCCACGGCCCCGACCAGGGCCAATGGCCCGACAAACACCCAAAGCGTAAGGGAAATCAGCCCCACTTCGACCACGGTTCCCCAGGTAACGGGACGGGTCTTTTTGTGCGTGACTAACACAGAACGCTGAAAGGAAAGCAGCACCGACAGCGCCGGCAACAAAATCAGAATCCGTACCGGTAGGCGGGCAAAATCCACCAATTCGCGGGGAAGACCGGAAATCGTAGCAAACCAAAAGTCGTGGCCGGGTGTAAAACCGATCAGCAGCATGGCCGTAGTCACAAAAATCCCCAACACTCCGGCAAACCTGGCCAGCGGTTTCAATCCTTCGTTTTTCTCGCCCAAAAAAGTAATACTAACCTCCTGAAACGAAAGGCCGAAGCTGCGAAAAATAAAAACAAGAGAATTAATCACCGGTAAAACCGCCAGCGAATCCAGAGCCATGCGACTTTGCCCCACAAAAAACGTGACCAGCGGCTGCACGGCCAGAGCAATAAGCGAAGTCAGAGCCAAAGGATAATAAAACACGATGATTTCTTTGTAGGTGATCACCCCACCCGCATCGGGTTCTTGCTTAAACATCCGCACAACCCGCCAACTCATTAAACGGCTGGCAACGGCTTCCATTAATACCCCGCAACTTAACGCAAATGCTCCTGCGTAAGCGCCCGGCCACCGGAAAACAAACGCCGCTAAAACAGCACTTCCGCTCATGGTAAGCAGACGAACAAACGTCCCATAGGCCACACGTCGCGTTAAATTATGGCGGATAAGCAACCCCTGATAAAACCGACGATAGCCGATTGCCGCAGGCCAGGGCAACAAAATCCACAATGCATGGTGTGTGAGTCGAGCCACCTTTGGAGGAAGTTCCATCAGATTTTGCGCCAAAAAATAAAAATTCGAGGGAATTAACAGTAGCAACATCAAAAGGGTTAAAAACAAATTCAACCCATTCGTAAAACGGCGCAATTTAAAAAAGGACGAACGATTGGTAACCAAAGCCGTCGAAGCGCTCAGCATCATAATCACCGGGGCTTCGATAATCAGTGCAAAAGCAAAGGCCACGCCATAGGCGGCCAAGTTGTATTTGGGTTCGGGCAAGCGCGCAATAATTGCCGCAAGAAATGGCCCCTCAAAGGCCATCATCAGCCAGGTGGCAAGAAGCGGGTACCAAAAAACAAAAATCTTTTTAAAGGTCAAAGGTTGCTGCATGAATGTTTTTGGTTGAAATTAATAATTCGCGCCACAGGAAAGTTTTTTGTACAAAGAGGCAAAGCCCGCATTTACCGTTCCAGCCGGAAACGTTCTCCAAGGTACAAACGGCGTGCTTCTTCATCATTGGCTAAAAATTCGGCATTACCTTCTTTCAAAATACGTCCTTCGAACAACAAATAGGCCCGATCGGTAATGGAAAGCGTTTCGTGCACATTGTGATCGGTAATCAGCACGCCGATATTGCGTTTTTTTAGCCCGTGCACAATGTTCTGGATATCCTCCACGGCAATGGGATCCACCCCGGCAAAAGGTTCGTCCAATAGGATAAATTTGGGATTGGTCACCAGAGTTCGGGCAATTTCCGTTCTTCGTCGTTCGCCGCCGGAAAGCTGAAAGCCCTTTTGTTTGGCAATGTGGGTAATATTCAGTTCTTCCAGAAAATGTTCGGTGCGTTGTTTGCGTTCGTTTTTGGGAACACCGATCATTTCCATGATGGCCAGTAAGTTCTCTTCCACGGTTAGTTTGCGAAAAATGGAAGCTTCCTGCGGCAGGTAGGCTACGCCAAGGCGCGCCCGTTTGTACATGGGCAGTTTGGTAATGTCCTGATCGTTAAAATAGACCTGCCCGGAATTGGGACGAATCATGCCGGTAATCATGTAAAACGTCGTGGTTTTTCCGGCGCCATTGGGCCCTAACAGACCGACGATTTCGCCCTGTTTTACATTAATGGACACATCGTTAACCACTTTTCGCTTATGGTAAATTTTAACGAGATGTTTGCTCCCCAGAATTGCTGTGTCAAAATTACTGCTCACCTATTCGGGCCTCCTTTTTGAACTTTTCCGGATAGTAGGTTCCCTGTGCCCCGCCCAGAATGGCCAGGCTGTCTAACTTTGCCTGCTTGAAGAAAATTTTGATTGTATCGGCTGTAGCATAATTTACGCCCTGATCCTGATCTTTTTCGGTAATGTAGTACAGACTACTGGCATTGTCGATGGCAATAATCCGTTCGGGCTTTTTATTTTTGATGTAAAAGCGAATGACTTTCCCTTTTAGAATGTCGTATTCACCGCGAAGGGAATCGGCCAGAGTTTTGGCAATGGCCGCACCTTCCAGCACAATGCGCCGCAACTTCAACGAATCGAAATAGACGGTCATTTTCTGGGCGCGCAATTCGCTGTTTTCGAACCAGGCCACAGGCTTGTGTCTGAGAATGGCTTTTTCTTCGTCCACAAAATAAATGGCCGTGTCACACAGCGCTTTTAACTTTCCCTGAATAATCTTTACGCTGTCGTAGGCCTGAGCCACTTTCGGTCCCCGCCGCACATATTGTAAAATGCGGGCGTAAATATTCAGAGTATCGGTGCTTGCGGAATCAATCTTCATCAAATGTGCCTGGCCGGTCACTTTGCTGAATTTCTCATCGGGCAAATAAAGCACTTCTCTGCCCCAGATGGTCGCCAAATTTTCCGCATCGAACAAAAATACATCCTGGCGCGCCAATGCTTTTCCGCTATCGAAATTGTACTCGAAATATTGGGCAAAAAGCGAATCGCCTTCTCCCTTTATCTGCACCTGCTCAAAACAATAGGCCTGCCGGATATCCCAGTAATATTCAATGTGGCGGGCGCGCAAAACGCGTTTACCATCGGTAATTTTTACGTGACCGTAAAAATCCAAGCGCTTTTTCTGCTCGTGCATCTCCGCCCGATCGCACCACATGCGCAACGTGTCCTGTTCAAAATAGACGTGCCCTTCAAAAATGCGAAGTTGTTCGTTTCCCACTTTTTTCCCGATGTGTCGATCGGCATGAACAAGCTGCAGGCCACTCCCGGAAGAAGCCTGGGCCGTCAAAAGAAAAGGAGCGATCAATAAAAAAAAGAATGCGCGCACCATGCCTTAATCAATCTTTATTTTTTTAGAACTTTTTCCGTGCGGATTTTCGATTTCGTAATTACTCAAATCCGGACTGGATTCGAACCGATCACCGTACAGGGTATCGTTTTCTTCTGTCGTAAGCATAATGGGAATGTCCGAATAAATCTTTTGTTTACGGTTGTCCCATTTCAGGGTATCGGTGTATAGGGTCACCCCGCTGTCGGAGCGCACCACCACATGTCCGTAAGCCACCATGTCTTGCGTAAGATCGTCCACCTTACCACCCAGCGCCGTTAAAATCGATTTGTGATTGCCCTGTTCATCGTAAAAATCCACGCGAATAGAATCATCCAGCAAGGTCATGTTCTTTTTGGAAAACTTTTGCACATGGCCCGCTTTAAGCACGCCCACTGTCTTCCCTTCCCGGGTAATAAGCACTGTGGCGTTCCAGCTTTCCTGATCGGGGTAAATCTTTTTTTCTCCCGTTTGTGCGCTTTGCGATGTATCGGAGCTGCAAGCGAAAAACACACTGCCCGCAATAATAATCACCGTTAAAATCTTCCAGAATTTCATCAGACGGTAATGCCCTCCTGCATTAAATCGTGCAAGTGAATGACGCCAACCAATTTCTCCCGACTGTCCAGAACAGGCATGGCAATAATGCGAAACTTCTCCATTTCTTTGTAAGCAATGGTCGCCAGGTCATCCTGATGGATGAATTTGGGTTGCGGATTCATCACTTCTGTTACAGGAATATTAAAGATATGTTCCGTTTTTTCAATCAGCCGGTTCAAATCACCGGTCGTAATTACGCCTACCAGGTGAAAATCGTGATCGACCACCGGGCAAATACCCCGTTTGTGAGCCATTTCCATGATGGCCTTTTGCATGCGATCTTCCGGAAAACAATAGGGTAAATTATCGCCCGATTCCATCAAATCGGCAACACGCATGAGCAGTTTTTTTCCCAGGCTTCCCCCGGGATGCAACAGGGCAAAATCTTCGGCGGAAAAACCGCGGGCATCGAGCAAAGCAACGGCCAGAGCATCGCCCATAGCCAGGGTAACGGTGGTGCTGGCCGTGGGAGCCAAATCGTTCGGACAGGCTTCTTCTTCCACGCTGATGTCCAGCCACACCTTTGCGTAGCGGGCCAAAGTGGATTGTTTGCTGCTGGTCATTGCAATCACCGGCACATCCAGGCGCCGAAAAGAAGGCAAAAGGTGGATGAGTTCGGACGTTTCTCCGCTTTTGGAGATGGCGATGATCACATCGTCTTTGTGCACCATGCCCAAATCGCCATGTACACCTTCGGCCGGATGCAAAAAGGCCGAAGCGGTTCCCGTACTGGCCAGCGTCGATGAAATTTTGCGACCGATCGCTCCCGACTTGCCCATGCCCGTAACAATTACCCGGCCTTTGCATTCCAGGATGAGCCGTACGGCCCGGGCAAAATTCTCGTCAATGCGCTGCTCCAGTGCAGCCAATTCTTTGCGCTCGATGGCGATTACTTTTTTACCGATCCGAATGATTTCATCGTTGTTCATTCCCACCTGGCAAAACTCCTCCGATTAAAATGGTAACTTGGTCCGTTCCGGTTGTATGCCATTGGTTGTTGGCAATTGCCTCAGCCTTCAGGACAGATTCTCCAACCATTTTTTCTTCCGCCGTAAAATAAAAATCGTACAAATCGTCCTGCGCGGTGTCGCTCCTGCCGATCAGACTATCGTTAACCCACAAACGCACCTGCGCAATTCCGTTTTCGTGCTGGGCACGAATTTGCACGTGAAGGGTTTGAGATACGACAAAATAGTCATGGGGCCGGGGCAAAATAAAATTGACCACAGGAGCGGACGTACTGACCACATTAATGCGTTTTCTGGGTGATTCGCTGGCTCCATCTTCATTGCGTACCACCACCCACAGTTGGTAAAGCCCGCCGTTCAGCGGAGCGATCCAGAAAACAGAATCTCCGTCTGCCGGTTGCATGTAGCGGCCGCCATCGCAATGCCATTCGTATTCCAGCGGCCCGTTCAAAGGATTGGTGGCATGAATTACGGCCCAAATCGTATCTTGCGGCATCACATTGTCTTGCGAAACGACGATTCCCTGTTCGTCCAGTTCCGGCAGCTTTTTGGGGTTTAAGATTTCTCCCACCTGCTGGCAGGAAAATACAAAGCCAAACAACACAACGGACAAAACAAATCGTTTCATTTTTTCCTGAAATTTAGTCAAAATTTCAACCACTCCGCCGGAGCGTGTTTCGTTTAATTAAAATAAATTAGCGCTTTGCCCGACAAATTCCAATTATTTTAAATGTCCCCGACAATCGAAATAGGTTGCCTGCAAAACCGTTAACTCGTCTTCCGTGGTCAGGGCAAACACAATACCGTCCGGTAAATCCGCAAAAGAAAAATCTCCGGCATCCAGCGTCCGATAGTTCCCTTTGCTAATTTCTTTAACGGTAATTCCCGGCCAGACCAGCCTGATTGCCGAATGCAATTCCAGATCACCGGCAAAAAAACGCTTCAAAAAAACAATCCGCAGCCGCGAACCGGGCACGGCCCGATCTCCCAATCCGGCAATGCGGCAACGCACCTGCAGGGTACTATCGTTAACTAAGCGCACGTCTGGTTCAAGGAGGTATCCATTGTGCTCCGCCAAAAGTTCCAGTACCAGAGGTTCTATTTGTTCTTTCAGAGAATTCGGGGCATAAGCTCCGACAAAGCGATGCAAAGCCCCGTTAACGTAAACATCCGGTACAACCCGCCCCACATTTTGATTTTGCGCCACGTAGCGATCCTGCAAAAATTGAAAAATGTATTGCGTGTCATCCGCATTGTACGGGTCATCGTAAACCATTGTGTCGACCAAAATATCCCGGTGATATTCACACACAATGAGCGGGGCCCCACAGGTTTGCTTGAGCCGGGCCAAACTTTCCAATGCCCAGCGGTTGTACGGAGCAGGATTCGCCAAATTCACGAATGCTTCGACCAGTACGTTGGAATTGGAATAGCTATCGGGATTTTTGGGGTCCAGAACATTGTCCCGCGGCAAATCGCTACATCCCATCAGCCCGGCCAGCAAAAGCAAAGGCAGCATTTTAAAAACGGAATGCAAGGCCAACCTGTCCTCCTTTCCCGATTCCCCGAAAATAGAGCCGGACACTCACCGCCGGGGCTTCCCCGGAGCCGGCCAGAATATCGGAATGGAAGCGATTGCGCACCCAGCACACCACCGTCCCCAGCAGGCCCGTCCCGGCCACACTCCACGCCACATTCGACCATTTGTAGTAACGATTCGCCCGGTCGTATTCCGCATCGAACTTGTCTAACGCCTGCAGTTCATGATAGGCATGGTAAGAAACTTTGTATTGATTGCGCAAAACGAGTGCCACCGCCGTACCAACTGCCCCAATGCCTAAAAAGTACCCGGTGGGATATTTGCGGATGGCCAGCCGGGTCTGGTATTTTCCCGCTCCGGTCATGCGGAACAAGATGTTGTTCGCCAGGAGTCGCACCATCTCTTTAAAATGTTTGTGGTCGGGTGCCTCGACCCGCTCCACAAAAATCTCGCCGCTCTTTACCCGCGCCACATGCGCCAAAATTACGTAATGCCGTTGAACGCGGGTAATTACCCCGCTGATTAACACATCGGCACCGGCCAGTTTGCCAATTTGCTCTACCGCAGCAGAATCGTTCACAAAGCCCTGCAAGGCAAGGTGCAATTCTTTAAAGATTTCATTCAAACGGTTGCGTTCGACCAGGACAATCTCGGCAGAGCGTCCCAATTCGGACGAGAGGTAATCCGGCAAATTACGCGCCCAGGCATCCAGCAAAATCATTGAGGTCTGGTTTTCGAAATTGCCTACGGCCACGCGCACCTGTGCCCGGCCCGCCAAAGGCAGCCCGGCAAGCAACACGATTAACCCAAACCACCGAAAAATTTTGCGCCGGTACCGCATGATTATTCCGCTAATTCATCGATAATGGAATGTAATTTATTCTGCCATTTCAAAATACGATCGATCACCTCGCGAACAGCGCCTTTGCCCCCTTCGGCCACCGTCACGTAATCGCAAATCGCCTTTACTTCGTCCCGGGCATTGGCCACGGCCACGCTAAATCCCACTCGTTTCAAGATGGGGATATCAAGCACATCATCGCCAATGTAACAAATCTCTTCGTCTTTCAGTTCAAAATCGCGTTTAATGCGCTCGTATTCCGGCAGCTTCTTAAAATTACCCTGAGAAACCACGTCGATGTTCAGCTCATGGGCCCGGCGTTCCACCAAAGCCGACATACGGCCGGTAACGATTCCGGTTTTCAATCCGGCCATCCGGGCCAGGGTAATTCCCATTCCGTCCTGCACATGGAACATTTTCAATTCATCGCCGGAAGAAGAATAGATGATTTCTCCGTTGGTCAATACCCCGTCCACGTCCATTAAAATCATTTTGATTTTCGAAATTTTTTCGCGCATGAAGAATCCTTTGTTTGGTTCTACCGCCTTTTTGCCAAGCCGGTCAAAGAATGTCTGTTTGCCGGTTTACGCGCAAAACGACGTTCCGCTTTTAATTGTTCTTCAAAAAATCGATGATTGCCCGGCAAAATTGGGGCAAATCGTCCGGACGGCGACTGGAAATCATGTTACCGTCCACCACAACCGCTTCGTCCACCCAGCGGGCACCGGCATTTTCCAGATCGTCTTTAATACCCGGCGTGGATGTACAGGTTTTGCCAGACATAATCCCTGCAGAAATGGCAATCCATCCGCCGTGACAAATGTGCGCCACCAACTTTCCGCTCTGAAAAATTTCCCGGGTGATTTGCTTGACCTTTTCGATGCGTCGCAGTCTGTCCGGAGCAAACCCGCCGGACAGAATGATTCCGTCAAAATCATCGGCCCGCATGTCTTCGATGGCAACCGTTGCCATAAAGGGATAGCCGTGCTTACCGTGGTATGTTTTTCCCTTCTGCGGTGCCGCAACAACCACTTCGGCACCTGCCTCGGTCAATCGAATTTTAGGATAAAGCAATTCCAGGTCTTCGTACAAATCTTCCACAAGCATCAAAACGCGTTTCCCCGCTAACTCCATGCTTCTCTCCTCAATTGTTGACAAAATCAAACACTCTCGGCCTGCACCGCCTTGCGGCGATCGATGTAATCACAAACAAATTTGTACACAAGTAATAATAGAAACGCAAGAAAACCGATCCCGGCGTAAAAATACCAGATGTAATGCGCATGCTCATACGCCGTAGCCATTTGTTCCGGCGCAAGGGTGCGCGGATCGGGACAGTACTTGTCCAGCAAATATCCGCTGGAGACAAAAGCAAATAAATTGGCGAAAAAGGTCGTCAAATGGGAATAGCCCAGGTACAGCCCTTCTTCGCCTTTCGGCGCCTGCTTGGAAGCATATTCCAGAAAACGCGGTGAAAGGAATGTTTCGGCCAGGCCCTGCAAGGCAATGCCGAAAATTAACGCCACGGTAATGGGATGAAGCGAAAACAATCCGAAAATTGAAACATGATTTCCACCGGCCCAGCGCGTTAGAACCGGGCTCAAAGAAATGGTCAAGGCCGAAAAAGGAATGATGAGCAAACCGATGCCAATGGAACTGACCGGGGAAATTTTGCGCACAAGATGCGTAATCGGCACGACCAACAGCACCACGACCAGCGGATTAATATTCGCCAGCCATTCGGGAGAGGCGTGTTCGCCGACCAGACGCAAGGTGTATTTGGGCATGGTGGCGTACAATTGATGCTGAATGGCCCAGAATCCGGCAACAATGAGAATCAGCGCCATGAAGCGCACGTTCTTCAGTACACGAAGCAACCCGTTCAGCGTTTCCTTTAGGCTTTTTCCCTTACCGGTGGTATCGATGTCGCGGTACATAAAATAAACCACGATTAAGGCGACAAAGGCCATGCCGGCGGCGTAAAAATTGATGTAACGCAATCCCAATTCCACGCGCAGGGGTTTGGCGATTGTTTTCCCCAAAAAGGCGCCGATGTTCACCATCATGTAAAAGATGGAATAGGCCCGCGCCCGATTTTTTTCATCGGAAGCTTTGGCCGCCGTGCCGGAGATAATGGGCTTAACAAAGGAGCCTCCCAGCATGATAAAGGCCAGGGCCGTCACGGCAACACCTTTGGTAGGCCAAAGGCCCAACAGCAAATAGCCGCCACTTAGCAAAGCAAAAGCCAGAATAAGCGCCTGCCTGAAGCCCATTTTGTCAGAAAGCGCACCGGTAAAAGTAGGTGCCATGTAAATAAGCGAGGCAAATAAACCGGTAACCCAGCCGGTTTCCACATCGGTAAAGCCCACTTCTCTGGTTAAATACACGGCCAAAACAATAAACATTCCGTAATAGGCCGCCCGTTCGAAAAGTTCGATTAAGTTTGCTACCCAGAACTCACGAGGAAACTTCCAGCTTAATCCGGATTCCTTCATGCACATTCTCCTGTTTTGTCTTACTTTTGTTCGTATTCTTTGTAATCGTAAATCCCGACTTCGTCGTAGGGCAAGTGCGGTTTGATCAGTTCGTCGATGGCCTTGGCCTGTTTGAGCAACTCTTCCAGCTTTTGCAAGGGC
>CAYXUS010000290.1:0-25247 GCA_964468415.1 uncultured Caldithrix sp. | reverse complement strand
CGTCCTACCGCTAGACGATCCCGCAATCGAATATTTCAATAACGAGATTCCAAATTTAAAAACTAATTTTAGCCGAGTCAAATAAAAATTTTCACCCTTTTCAATGCGTTAAATATCTCGCAAAACCCTCGCTCTGCCTTTCCTCAAAGCGCTCTTTCCCTTTCCGCAAAATAATAAGCGATTCAATATTGGGCTTTCGGTTTACCCAGGCTAAGCCCTTTTCCACCGGCATCACCATCAGTGCCGTGGCCATTGCATCGGCGGTGATGCAACGGGGAGCGATTACAGTCGCAGATGCAATGTTATTTTCGATAGGCCAGCCAGTTTTTGGGTTGATCTCATGCGAATAAGTTTTTCCGTGGTACTCAAAAAAATTCAAATAGTCGCCGCTGGTTGCTACGGCCCGATCGCTAAGCACCAAAATGCCCTCGATCATGCTACCGGGTAGCATGCGAAATTCAGGCTTGTTGATGGCCACTTGCCACGGGCGCTCTTCCCGGATGCCGCTGGCAAAAACTTCGCCTCCTATTTCTACCAAAAAGTTTCGGAAACCACGTTGTCGCAGTAATTCCGCTACGGCATCGACGCCATATCCTTTGGCAATGGCACTCAGGTCGATGGTTAGTTGAATGTCCTCCTTTTGCAAAGCCGAATCGCCAACAATCCTCAAATATTGACTTCCCACGTGTTTTAGCAGACGCCTGATTTCACCGGAATCGGGTACCGTAAAACGCGGGCCTTTTCGTCCGAATCCCCACAAATTTACCAGAGGGGCCACCGTAATATCAAATGCTCCGTCCGATTCCCGATAAATTTCCAGCGCCTTTTTTACCACTTTAAGAAAAGACGAAGAAACGGGGAAAGGGCGGGTAGAATGCCAGCGATTAAATCGGGAAATTTCACTGTTGGGATCAAAAGTGGACATGCTGGCATTGATCGTTTGCAGCAGAGAATCGACGGCGCGTTGAATGGGCTGAGGGTTTACCAAACGTTTGGGGGACAATAGAGTAATATGGTAGGTTGTTCCCATTGTGCGCCCCTGAAGCGTTACCTTTTGCCAGCGTCCGCATCCCCAAACGACTCCGAGTAGAACCAAACCGAGTAAATAGCGAATAAAAACCGATCTGTTATTTTGTCTCATCGTCTCCCTCTGGAGTTAAAGTAAGTTTAAACACAGCCTTCTTTTGGATAGCAGAAAGGGAAATGGGAACATTCCAGCGTTTCCCGCTTTTCCACCATGAAAAGAAATTTAGGAAAAAGGGGCTTTCCGGATTTCCTGATTCTCCGGCGGGCAAAACAAATTCCGCAGAATCGGGATGCGCGAAATCAATCACAAAACGCCAACTGGGCCCCACAATCGATTTAAAATGGCCCGGTTTGTTTGGGTCTTCCTCGTAAAAAGAGGCATTTAAGGTGCCGGGCGTGCCGCCCCAGGGGAAAGGCCCTTTCTTTAGGCCCAACAAAGAACCGATTATCGGAACCTTGGCCATGGGATGTGCCATCGTGAAGGATTGCAGCTCTCCCCATGTTTGTTCCTGCCAGAGATTCAGCGCCTCCTTCAGGGCCGTTTGTGCAATGGCGGAACGGGTCTCTACCGAGTCCGGAGTACGGATATCGTCGAACCAGAAATTCGGGCCGTGTTCAAAAACGTGCAAAAGATCTTCGTCCGAAATGTGTTTGGTTAATTTGCCCAGTTGATCATCGAAAATTTTGTGCTTTAGGCGATTCTTGAACAAAATAACCAGCGCCGCTTCCTTGGATTGTGCATCTGCCGAGCCATCCCATTGACGCACCATTTTGGCATAGTGCTCTTTCCCGAGCTTTTGCAGCAGGCCGCTCAAAACGGGTTGCCAGTGTTGCAAAAAGCGATCGACCCGATCCATCTGGAAGCGTTTCATGTCCTCAAAAGTAAAAATTTCTTTCGAGTTTAATAATTCGGTAATACGCAGGATGCGATCGGCGGCAAATTTGCCAAACAGACGGTAGTTCAAATGCATGGCGTCTTGCTTATTGTTGGAAGTGGCCAGCCAGCCGCGTTTCGGATTGAAACTGTGCGGCGTTTCGGCAAGAGAATGGAACCCCTGCCATTTCAGGGAATCAATCCAACCCGGAATGGGAAGTTTGAAAACTGATTTAGGACGCACAGGGATAGGCGTTCCCAATTGGTAGCCAATGTTGCCACGGAAATCGGCGTACGTCCAATTGGCGTCCAATGCGCCAAAGTGGGTAACCGTTTGCCGGAAGTCATCAAAGTTATCCACATTACGCAGATGAAACGCAGCCCGCACGGTTTTGGCCAGGTCCACATCAAAACCGGCCCAATGGAGAGAGTACAGATGCTTTAGCGAATCGTTTTCCCAGACAATCGGCCCGTTCTCCGTAAAACGCATGCGGAAGAAAAGGGGCTTTTCCTTCCCTTTCACAAAAATGGATTCTTTTCGCACTTTAAATTTTTTCCACCCACCGGAAGTCAGGTACATGGTGCTGTCATTCGGATTTACCTTCTCCCGGTAAACTTCGGTAATGTCGATGCCTCCCACCGTAAAAGCCCAGGCGGCTTTGCCATTGTGCCCCATTACCACAAACGGCAGGCCCGGTGTGGTAATGCCTAACACATCTGCCCGGGGAGATTGAATGTGCAGGCCCACAAGGTACCAAAATTGCGGAAGGCGCTGGGTTTCCAGATGCGGGTCACTGGCCAACATGGCATGCTTGCTGGCACTGTGAGATGGACTGATGACCCATGAATTGGAAGAATGCGCCATACGAAAGGGCAGCTTAACGTCTGAAAAATACGTATTGAATAACAAAACGCTAAACCCGGCTTCCGCTGCGGAAGTTTGCGGTACGGTAACCGGCGCCCAGGTGGGGTAGGGTAAAGCAAGGGTTGCGGCGGTGTCCGGGCCAAAACGATCAAAAATTTTGGCCAGCCATTCATCGGAGCTTAAAAGCGCATTCGAGAACCATGTTTGAAAACTCAAAATGCTCAAAACATCTTTTAAAGTGTAAGGTTCAAATGGGACACCCAAAAGATGATATTCGAACGGCAGTGTCTTTGCTTCGGCCACGTAACGGTTTATCCCGTCCACGTAGGCCTGCAGCCGTGCGCGATCTTCCGCAGATAGCCGGGGCAAAAACTTTTCAGCCAAACGCGCGTGTCCGATCAGCCGTTGATGGCGATCAATGTCCAGCGTCAAAGAACCGAACAAGGCGCTCAGGCGCCCCTCGGCCACCCGCCGGGTCAAATCGATTTGAAAAAGGCGATCGCTGGCATGCAAATAGCCCAGAGCAAAGTAACCGTCGTGTTCATTTTGGGCGACAATTTGCGCTACTCCCATGCTGTCGCGTAAAATAGTAACCGGTTGCCGCAGCTGCCTGAGCAAAAGCGTTCCGGCTTGTGGTGCAAGAGAACGTTTGACCGTAAAATAACCGTAAACACCCAGCGACAAAACAAGAATCATCAAAAGAGCCAGAATCCAAAATACAATTTTCAAAGATTTTGCCTTCATGATAAGCGTATCTCCTTTTAACCCACATCCGTCCAAATCATTCCCGGAAAGCTGGCTTCCCCAAAGTGATTTGGAAAATTTTTTTTGTAAAAAGAATTTATTAAATTTAGTCGTTAATAAAAAAGTTAAAAGGTAAGCGAAGGAGAAAAAATATGTCTGCTCACAAGAACTACTCGGACGAGACCAAAAGTGTCCATGCCGGAATGATGGAAAATGAATATCTTGCCGTCTCCAATCCCATTTATCAAACCTCGACTTTTAAGTTTCGCAATGCCGATCACGGGGCGGCTTTGTTTGCCGGAAAAGAAGAAGGCTACATTTACACCCGCATGGGTAACCCCACCGTAAAAGGTCTGGAAGATGCCGTTGCCCAACTGGAACAGGGGCACAAGGGGCTGGCCTGCGGCAGCGGAATGGCTGCCATTCACACGGTACTGGGCGCCTATTTGAGTCAGGGCGATCACGTGGTGTGTTCCGAAGCCGTTTACGGCCCGACCAACACCCTGTTAGATGAAGTGTTCACCCGTTTTGGAGTTCAGGTTAGTTTTGTGGACACGGCCGATTTGAACGAAATCAAGCAGGCCATGCGCCCGGAAACCAAAATTGTGTACGTGGAAACGCCGGGCAATCCTACCCTGTGCGTAACCGATATTGCCGGAGCAGCCGAGTTAGCGCATGCAAACAATGCCCTGTTAGTGGTCGATAATACGTTTGCCAGCCCGGTATTGCAAAAGCCCCTGCTGTTGGGTGCGGACATTGTGGTGCACAGTTTAACCAAATTTTTGAACGGCCATGCCGATGTGGTCGGCGGATTGATTGTCGTAAAAACGGAAGAACAGTTCAAAGTTTTGCGCAAGGCACTCAATTTGTTTGGTGGAATATTGGATCCGATGAATGCTTTTCTGGTACACCGGGGGATTAAAACACTCTCCATGCGCATGGAACGTCATTGCGCCAATGCCCAGAAAATTGCTGAATTTTTGGAAAAACATCCCAAAGTGCAGCACGTAGTTTACCCCGGTCTGCCTTCGCATCCTCAATACGAGATTGCCAAAAAACAAATGAAGTGTCCGGGCGGGATGATTAGTTTTGAAGTAAAAGGAGGTATTGAAGGGGGCAAAATCGTCATGGACAACGTACAGTTGTGCCAGTTGGCGGTAAGTTTGGGAGGGGTAGAAACCCTCATTCAGCATCCGGCTTCCATGACCCATGCCATTATGCCAAGAGAAATTCGCCTGCAGGCGCATATTACCGACGGACTGGTGCGACTTTCGGTAGGCGTGGAAAATGTGGACGAATTAATCGCCGATCTGGATCAGGCGCTGAACCGCATTCCTTAAATACAAAAATTTTAACCGGAGCGGTGGAGTGACGTGCTCGCGCTCCGGTTTAATTTTACGGCTCTCTAAAGATATTACCAGACATTTCATCAATTGTATCGCGAAAGTCTTTAAATTTTCCGGAAGGACGAATAGTTGAAATACTGTGTCAATCATGGCGGACGCGTCGGCAACCACAAATGTCGAACATGCGGAAATCCCATTTGCTACGAATGCTTCAATAAGTATCTTTTTGTAAACGATAGGATTAAAATCGGATTCTGTTCGGAGATATGCCGGACCATGTACCTGCAACGCATTAAAGAATACAGGGCCAAAAACAGAAGAAAAGCATTGCGATTTTTTCTGGCCGGACTGCTGGGGCTAACAGCAGGATTTTTTACCTTAGGCATTTCTTTCTATTTTTTTGGCGAACCGGGAAACAGTCTGTTGAAGTTTCTGCTTCACTGGATTGTCGAGTTTCTTTTTTTGGGAGGAATTGGCTTGATCATTTATGCGCTTCTTGCCCTGTTTAAGGGGTTTGATCCCGATATTTACGCCTAAAACACTATCGGCAGTCATGAGATTCAAATGAGCCGGCACCTAAAAAATAGTACATCGTTGCAAAGAATAGGATGAAAATTGCATCGGGTGACATTCTTGGCGATATTTAAGGATGTACTTGAAATGTTTCGAATTTGGAGTTTAATCTTTAAGGCCTGATTTTAATGGAAAGCAAACGTTACATCGGAAAAGTTTTCGGTCATTTCCGGATTTTGGAGCCTTTGGGTCACGGGGGCATGGGGTTTGTTTTTAAAGCCCTGAATACCCATCTGAACAAAATCGTGGCTATTAAAATGATTGCTCCCGGGCTGGCGCTCAATGAAAAACTTCTCAACCGGTTCAAAACCGAGGCACTGGCTTTGGCCCGGTTGGAAAATCCGCACATTGTGCGCATCCTTGATCTGCTGGAAGACAACGGCCAATGGTTCATTGTGATGGAATACATCGAAGGCCAAACGTTGAGCGAACGCCTTAAAGAGCGCCGTCCCATGCCTCTGGAAGAAATTTTTGACATTACTTTCCAGATTCTTTCTGCTTTGCAACATGCGCATTCGGCCAGCATCATTCACAGAGACATCAAGCCCAGTAACATTTTGATTACCAAAGACAATGTCGTTAAAGTAACCGATTTCGGTCTGGCCAAAATTCAGGCCAATTCTTTGGTGCACACGCACCATTCCGCGGTAGGGGGCACACTGTATTACATGTCGCCCGAACAGGTGCGCAGTTTGAAAGAAGCGGATCACCGTACCGATTTGTATTCGCTGGGCATTACGCTCTACCAGATGCTCACCGGACGTGTTCCGTTCGAGCCGCATCAAACCGATTTTGACATTCGTGAGGCCATCGTGCGACGTGAATTTCCCAGACCTTCTACGTTTAATCCGTATTTGCCCCCGGAAGTGGATGATTTGGTGATGAAGGCTCTGGCCAAGGACCCGGACGAGCGTTTTCAGTCGGCGGTAGAAATGATGCAGGAGATGGAACGTCTGCAAGAAAAGCTGCAGAAAAAACTGAGTGAACCCATCATTAATCTGGATTCCGAAATAAAAGACGAAATTAATTACGACGATTACCCGTACTTGAATCAGGAAGAAACTTCGGAAAAAGAGAAAGCCGAAGCAGTGGAGCCTTCGGGCCAGGAAGAGCCCCCGGAAGAGAAACCCGAAACGACTGCTCAAAGCGAATCCGTGGCGCAAGAGGAAACGGCATCGTTTTTTTTACGGGTGACGCACCCTCGGACCAAAAAAGGCTTTCTTTGGGTAGGAATTGTGGCCCTGATCGCCCTGTTGGCTCTCTTTTTGTACTGGCCCAAATCCTCCTCTCCCCGAATTGTGCCTGCATCGCTTAAAATTTATTCTCAGCCGGCACAGGCCAAAGTTTACCTGAACGGTAAGGAGAGGGGGCTTACCCCACTGGATTCCATTGCGGTTACTTCGGGGCAGGTACTTCTCCGTCTGGAGAAAGATGGTTATCTTCCCTTCGATACGACTTTAACCGTCCATCCCGGGGTGATGGTGATTCTACGTTTGGCCCTGCTGCCTATTGTCGAAAAACCGGTGCAACATGCGGCTGCCCCTGTTGCCCGGCCCAAAACATTGCCTGAAAGTGCTCCCGCTTCGTCCGCCAAAGTGCGTGTTCCGCTGATGCTAATTAGCGAACCTCCCGGCGCCTCGCTCGTGATCAACGGGAAAAATGCCGGGGTAACACCGTTTCGTTTGAATGCCTTATCGGGTGAGCGTTTGGTTATCTCCTTAAACAAAGCCGGATATTTTCCCTTGCGCGATACAGTTCTTGCCCTGGTACAGGGGAAACATCGTTTTAGCTACGTGCTAAAGCCAGAGCCGGTGCAGGTAAATTTGCGTGTCAAAAACACTCCGGCCGTTTTGTTTGTGGACGGAGCAAAGAAAGGAATCGTGCGTGGCGCATCAACTTCCTTTACGCTTGCTCCCGGCCCCCATCTCATTAAATTGGAAAAAGACGGCTATCATTCGCTGGAAAAGAGCGTGAACGTGCAAGTAGACACACCGTTGACCCTGAATTTCACCTTGCAACCGTTAAAAGCCACCCTGCACGTTTTGGTATTGCCCTGGGGAAACATTTACATTGATGGGAAATTGCGAAGAAGCGAAACCAATGTTCGGGAAAGTTTCGAACTGAGTGCCGGCCCTCATCGGATTAAAGTGACACACCCCAAACATGGGTATTGTCAGGAAACTGTCCGATTAAAGCCTGACGGGCAGCTGAGTTTGGTGTACGATTTTAACAAACCCGTTGCCGTCAAAGTTTTGGCTTTTGATGAACAAGGGCATGCCCAATATGCACGCATTGTGGTGGATGATCAGGTAAGCGATCAATACACGCCGGGGATGGTAAATGTGCCTTTGGGCGAACACCGAATTTCGGTGCAAAAACAGGGTTTTATTGTAAAGAACGGCGTAAAAGAGGTAATGGTTACCCCTTCGTTTGTCGGGCCGATTAAATTTATATTGAAGCCGATCAGCCACTAAAAGGATCGGAATACGGCTGCAAAAAAACGGCCGTAATGAAAGAATGGAATTTTTTTGAAAATATTCTAACATAAAACGCAGATTTTTTTTATATTACCTGTCAAGAAAGTTAAAACAATGGTTAGGATGCCATGAGCAAACAATTCCCGTATTTTTTGTTGGGCATTTTGTGTGCTGTTTTGTTTTCGGTGCACACCTTGCCCGCCCAGGCATTACCAGACGTGGAACAGCAGATAAAACAGGCAAAAACTCTCTACTACAACGGGCAATTCAAAGAAGCGCAAACCCGGCTTCTGCAACTCATCGGCAAACAGAATCTCACAAAATCTCAGAAAATTGATGCGCTGGTGCTTTTGGCCGAAATCCGCCGGGCCGTGAACGATCAGCAAGGGGCGCGAAAAATCATACGGCGCATTCTGGCGCTGAATCCGGAATACAGTCCTTCTGTGAACGATTATCCGCCTAATTTCATTAAACTGGTGCAGGAAGAAAAACAGGCATGGCACAAAACCCATGCACAGGCTCCCTCCAAACCCTGGTACAAGAAAACAATGTATTTGGCAGGAATGGGAGGCGCGGCCATTTTAACAACCGGTATCTTGCTTGTCAGTAAGCTACAAGAAAACAACCAGCAAAAAAAGTCATTACCGTTGCCACCCGACTGGCCAAAATAAGGCATTTGTCCGCCGGAAATTCCGTTTGGGGAAGCGGAGTTTCGGAATGGGCAAGTTTCGTACAACGAACAAACAAAGTATTTTAATCAAAAATACCCGGGCCAATGACAATTTAGTTAAGTAAGTGTTTGTGGTACTTAAAAGACAAATTCAGCTATGATGCGCAAATCATTTTTTAGTTTAATCTTTCTTCTCTCTTCCCTGAGCGTTTTATGGGCCCAAACGCAAGTATCGGGAACGATTGACGGCGAAACATGGACTAAGGCCGGAAGTCCCTACCTCGTCACGGGCAAATTAACCGTACTGCAGTTGACCATTGAACCGGGCGTACAGGTCCTTTTCAGTGGGAATTACAATTTGAAAGTGGACGGGGAACTGGTGGCCCGGGGCACTGCTTCCGATTCGATCATCTTTGCCTCTGAAGATGGAAATGCCTCCGGTTGGAAAGGACTCCTTTTTTCTTCAACGGCCTCCGATCAATGTGCGCTCGCTTTTGTACGCATTTCGGGGGTAAGCGGGAACAGCGCCTTGTCTTTGCAGGGCGGTACGATGGCCTTTGAGCATGTGCGAATTGTGGGAAACAGCGCAAAACCCGTTTCGATAAGCGGGGCCACCTTGCGCCTGACCCGCTGCGATATTTTGGACAATGACTATGGCGTGGACATCACCTCCGGCGGCAGCCTTGAGTTGATTGCCTGCCGCTTGCTGCGTTCCGGCGACTCGGGCATTGAAACCAATGATGGAACAATTACACTTACCAATTCCATTGTAGCCTCCAGTGCCAACGAGGGAATTTTGCTTTCGGCAACAGGTGACCAACTGGAAGCAACCAATTCCGTTATTGCCTACAATGGTGCCGAGGGAATTCTTGCTACCGACGGCGTCATTACAGTGGAAAACAGCATCATCTTCTTTAACCAGGCGTTAAATCAAATTTACAATGTTTCCGGAACGCCCGAGGTGAGCTACAGTGATGTGGATCAGCCCAATTTGGGGACGACAAATTTGATGACCGATCCCCTTTTTGCCGATACGCTTTTCTTTCATCTGCAGGAAAATTCTCCGGTGATCGATCAGGGAAATCCCGATACGGATGTAAACGATTTGTATTTTCCCCCGTCGCTGGGAAGTGCACGTAATGACATGGGAGCGTACGGTGGGCCTTATGCGCGGAAATGGTATCCTGCTGTCTTCGTCCGGCCCGATTCATTACCTTTCGGGGATGTGAGCCTGGGTGATTCTTTGCAAAAAGTGGTAACGCTTAAAAACTACGGCGATAACACCATGACGGTGCAAAGCATTCTTTTGCAGGGTGCCGATGCCGATCAATTCAAAATTCCGGAGTTTTCCTTGCCGCTCTCCCTGCCCATGGCCGACAGTTTGCGCATTCCGGTTACTTTTTCTCCTACCAAGGCACGCATTGCGCCTTTTCAGGCACACCTTGCGTTGCAAAGCGATTTGGGCGAAGCTTCGGTTCCTTTAACGGGTCGGGGCGTGGTGCCCGATATCTTTGTTCTGCCCGATCAGCTTGATTTCGGGACGCTGTCGGTAGGGCAACGCGATTCGTTGCAGATCAAAATTTACAATCTGGGAACCGATACATTACGCATCGATTCGCTGAAATGCGCCACGGCCAAAATATTTTCCTTTAAACTGAACGCTTCTACGCTGGAGCCTTCGGCTTCTTTCCCCTTGGTGCTCACGGTTTATTTTGCACCCGATACGCTTGCACTCTATCGGGATTCGCTTGCAATCTACAGCAACGATCCGGATGAGTCGCCATTGCACATTTCCGTGCAGGGCGAAGGAACCGCTCCGGTGATTGCGATAGCGCCAAAGCAGGTGCAGTTCGATTCGGTGATGGTGAATCGGGACGGTGTGCGGACGGTGGTCGTGAAAAATACGGGCAACGAGCCTTTGACCATCACCCAAATAGGTCTGCAGAATTCAACGCCCAATTTTAGCTGGCAGGTTGCGCTGCCTCTGACGGTGGCCGCCGGCGATTCGGCCACGCTTTCTGTTACTTTTCGACCCGATTCGATTTTTGCTTACGCGGATTCATTGCTTTTTCAATCGAATGATCCTTTCCATCCGCAAACGTTGGTACCTCTCGCCGGGCAGGGAATTGCGGCCTATGCCGTCTTTTCCAGTGGCTCTCTGAACTTTGGCACCATCATTGCGCCTCACGATTCTACCATGCATTTCAACATTCGAAACAGCGGCAACATTCCTTTGCACATTACAGAAGTTGCCGTTAGGGGAACGGATGCCGCTTCGTTTACCTGGTGGAAGTCCCCTGAAGTTTCGGAAGTTGAGCCGCAGAATGATTCTTTAAAAATTTACGTACGCTGTACCCCGCAAAAACATGGTACTCTGCATGCCCGCTTGGTCGTACGCAGTGATGACGTACGTCGCGATTCTTCGCTGGTTCCTTTAACGGCGCTGGTTAAGGCGGCAAAGTTGGGGATCGATGCGGACACGGTGCGCTTTTCCGGGGTGGTGCTTTTTCAAACGGCGCGGCAGGTGATCCATGTGTTTAATGAGGGCAATTCCCCTTTGACCATCGACTCGATGGTGGTTGACACGGATGCCGGAGATTTGCATTTCCCTGCACTAACCTTTCCCGTGACCTTGCGTCCGCAGGTGGACACGTTGAGCTACCCCGTGCAGTTTGTACCCCAACATTCCGGAGTGCAGCAGGCACAGGTGGCTATCTATTCCAATGATCCTTTTCAGAATCCGAAAGTAATGCAAATCCGGGCCGAAGGGGTTGAACCCAAATTGAGTGTGCGGCCGGATTCGTTGGATTTTGGGGCGATCTCAATTTTCAGAATTGCCACGGATAACCTTTGTTTTAAGAATACGGGGGATGCCCCGGTTGTTATCGATTCTCTGGTCTTGCGCGACGATGCTTTGCATGCGTTCTGGGTGCAGGAAGTAGATCACCCGACACTTCCGGCCGGAAGTGATTCGCTGCTGGTGCCCGTTCGTTTCCAGCCTTCCGGCGCCGGCTCGTTCCATGCCCGACTTTTGGTTTTCTGGAACAATCCTTACCATGAACCCGAAGAAATCAGCCTGCATGGCCGGGCCGATTCGGCACATGTTAGCCTGCCCGATTCTCTGGATTTCGGGACAATTACGGTGCACAGCGGTAAAAATCGTCAGTTCATGCTTAAAAATCGCAGTAAAGTTCGGGTGCTTATCGATTCGCTGAAAATTGTCGGTAACGACCGGTCTCAGTTCCGTGTGCTCGGAGATTCGTTGGGGGTTGTTCTGGAACCGGAAGACACTACCTACGGGATTACGGTGCGTTACGAACCGCATTCGGTCGGCTGGCATCAGGCGGAATTACGCCTTTACTCTCAGGACATTCGCGAAAAAGTATTGCGCGTTTCGCTGACGGGTATGGCCTTATTCTCGGCTGATGCGCCTTTGCTGGTCTTTCAGCCGCAAGATTCGTTGCGCTTTGGGGCGGTCTTTTTGTCCGAAGAACGCATTCTTCCTTTTTTGCTAATCAACAAAGGCAACAGTAGTGTTACCCTGGACAGCCTGTTTATTAGCGGAGAACGGGCTTCTGCCTTTAAATTGGTAAACGAAGTGCGCAGTACGGTACTCTTGCCGGGAGATACGCTTAAAAACGCTTTGAGTTTTGCTCCTACTCAGGCAACGGCTTACCGCGCCTGGCTTAATGGGCATACCGACAATGCACATGCCGATCCGCAGCCGCTTTTACTGTGCGGAAGCGGTAAAATCGATCCGACGCCGGCACAGGTAGATTTTAATCCCGATACGGTAAAGGCTGTCGCAGGGAAAGATTTGTGGATTGCGATTCGGGTGTCCGACGATTCGACGAGCATTCGCAAAGCCGAATTGAGATGCCGGGTGGGCGGCGAATCCGAGTTCAGAAATTTGCTCATGCAATCATTGGATGCGGAAAAAGAGGTCGTTGCCATTCCCGCTGATTGGGTAACCGCGCGGGGACTGGAAATTTATTTTGTGGTGTACCATGGTGGGGCTGTTACGGAATATCCGCAAGGCGGAGCACAAAACGCCCTGAATATTCCGGTGCACATCTCGCAAATGGTTTTTCCGCAAGTAACCCGCCGGGAACAGTACCAGATGATTTCCTTGCCCTGTGCTGCCCAAAACCAGACGTTGGAGAATTTGTTCAAAGATGATCTGGGAAGTTACGATCCCGCCAAATACCGCTTTTTCGATTGGGATGCGAGCAGTAAACAATTTCGCGAAATCGACGATTTGCAAATGAATTTAGCCCCGGGCAAAGCGGTTTATTTAATCACCAAAGATTCTTTAACGCTGGATGTGGAAAATGTGCAGTCGGTACCGATTGACGAAGATTTCGAATTAACTTTGCACGCAGGCTGGAACATGATTGGTGATCCTTTTTCGTTTGCGGTGGATTGGCAAAGTGTGGAAAAAGAAGATGCACAGTTAACCTTGTTTTATTACAACGGCAATGGCTGGGAGGTGGCCCGCCAGTTGCAGCCGTTTAAAGGCTACGCGGTATTTTGCAGCCAGGCCCAAACATTGAAAATCCCTCCCGTTGAGGCCGCAGCGCCTTTGGCCAAAGTGCAGAGGAATGCCTCACCCGCTGTTGACAATGTTTGGCAATTTCGCATTCTGGCCCGCAGCGCTGCCTATTTTGACACGTTAAACACCTTTGGGGTGGCTCCGGAAGAAAACGTGGCAGCCGCACTTTTACCGGAATTACCGGTGATTGGCAAATATGTCTCCCTTTACTTTCCGGCACACGATTCTTCGACGGGCTTTTCCCGGCTAACGCGTGATTTCCGGGCGCAAGGCAAAACAGGTTACGTTTTCGATTTTACCGTGGAGTCCACGGTAAACCAACCGATTGAACTGGAGTTTGTTCACGATTCGCTTCCGCAGGGCTGGCAGTGGTCTGTGGTTAATCCCGGCAGCGGGGTGCACTACACCGCGTTCCCCCTGCGCTTGCACGCCAAAAAACAGACATTGCGGGTTTTGGTGGGCACGGCCGATTTTGTGCAACAAGCCTTGCAGAATTTTAGAAATTTGCCCCGGCACTTTTGCTTGCACCAAAACTATCCCAATCCGTTTAATAGCACAACGGTATTTCAGGTCGATTTGCCCCGGGCCGATAAAATTTCGGTGCGTATTTTTGATGTTACCGGCCGTAAAATACGCACTCTCATTGCCCCACGGCTGTTCGATCCCGGTTACTACCGATTCAAATGGGATGGACGAACCCAGAATGGAAGGCCTGCGGCCAGCGGAATTTATTTTGTCCAGATTCGGGGGAAACAATTTGTTGCAGCCAAAAAAATGGTCTTACAAAAATAATTTAACTCGGAGAATAACAAGGAAATGTTAACACAACCAACCGGCCAAAAGGAAGAGGAACTGAAAAGCGGGGCACCCGCCGTGCAGACGGCCTATTCTTTGTTTAACCATTGGACGGGTTCCATCCTGCTGTTTGTTTTGTACAGTGTCTTTAGTTATTTGATGCTTTCGGTGGTGGCACAAAGCGAACACAGGCTTTTGTTGGCGCCTTTGTATTGGCTCTTTTTTGTTTTCTGGATTATTTCCATCGTTTCGCTGCGCAGCACAAAAAATCATTATGTGATTGTACTAAGCGAGCTGTTGGCTCTTTTGAGTGCGGCCATTGGCCTTATTTTTCTCGATTTCTCGTTAACCCAGCCTGCAGGCATTTTGCTTTCATCCGGTTTTGCCCTGATGATTATTATTGCCTATTTATTCCTTTTCATGAACCTGTGGCAGGCTTTACCGGCCGGTGTGCTGGTCACTTTGGCTTATTGGAGCTATTTGATCCTCTATCCCGAAAAAGCTCAGGAGCAAACGTTGATTTTATTCTTGCTCCCTGTCTTTGCCAATGTGATCGGTGTTTTTCATTACCTGTTTTTAAACAAACTTTACCAAAAACTATTCAAGCTTAAGTTTAAGGTAGAAAAGCTGGAACCCAAGGCGGAAAAACTAAGCGAACTGCGCAACGATTTTAATGCCTTGCAAAATCAATCGATCCAGCAGCACGAAAAAATTCGTACTTTGCAAGAAAATATCATCGATCTCAAAAATTCGTTGCAATTGGAGCAATCGCTTACCAATTTGGCCATTCGTTTCATCCAAACGCCCACCGATGAAACCGATGCCATGATTGTCAACGGACTGAAAAAATTGTGCGAGTATTATGATGCCGATCGCGCCTATCTGTACTTTTTTGCCAAAAAAGGAACGGTACTGAACAAATCGCACGAATATCGCCGGGAGGGCGTTAAGGAAAAAATCAGCCGTCACGAAAAGGTGGACAACGAAGATTTTAGCTGGTTTATTCGCGCATTGAAAAGGGAACCGCATTTGGCCGTGAACGATCTGGAACAACTGCCTCTGGAAGCCAGCACTCTGAAATCCATCTGGAAGGTGGAAGAGGTACAATCGCTGTTTATCGTGCCTCTTTCGATTAACGAAACCATTGTGGGTTTTATCGGATTGGATTCCTTAAAGAAAAAAGATGCGTGGCCGGATTTTACGGAACGCACTCTGAATACGGCGGGATTGATCTTTTTAAATGCGATGGATCGCAAGCATTCCCGGGAACACTTGCGCCGTTCCGAAGGCCGCCTGCGCCTGCTGTTCGAGCGTTCGGCCGATGTGGTTTACGTAACCAGCACCGACGGGAAAATTCTGGATATGAATCCGGCCGGCGTAAAATTGTTCGGTTACAGCTCGCTAAAAGAAGTTTTGAAGTTGAATGTGAAAGATCTGTACTGGGACGAGAAAGACCGGGAAGCATTTCAGCAAGCGATGCAGGAAACCGGCTTTGTTAAAGATTACGAATTGCTTCTGAAGAACCGGGAAGGCAAAAAATTGATCGTTCTGGTAACGGCCAATGCCATTACCAACGATCAGGGAAAAGTGGTCGCCTACGAAGGCATTATGCGCGACATTACGGAGAAAAAGCAGTTGGAGCAGCAGCTGTTCCAGGCGCAAAAAATGGAATCGATCGGTTTGTTAACCGGTAGCATTGCCCACGATTTTAACAATATTCTCACGGCCGTAAACGGGTATGCCGAGATGATTCGCCGGGGCCTACCCCACGATCACCCGCAATTGGTACATGTGCACCACATTTTACGCGCCGGGCGACGAGCCGAAAATCTCATTCGTCAGTTGTTGGCCTTTAGCCGCAAGCAAATGATCGAACCGCGCATCATCAACATCAATCAAATCATCAACGATTTACGCAAAATGTTGCGGCAACTCATCAGCGAAGACATCGATCTGCAAACAGAGCTTAGCGACAATTTACCGCCGGTGAAAGCCGATCCGGGACAAATTGAACAGGTGCTGGTTAACCTGATTGTCAATTCACGCGATGCCCTAAACCAGATCGATAATCCCGAAATCAAAAAATACATCAAATTGCAAACCATGCACGTCACATTAGATGCAAATTTTGTCGCCCGGCATCCGGGCAGCAAAGAAGGCGAATACGTACGCATCAGCATTTCGGACAATGGCGTGGGCATCCCCGAAAATATTCAGACGAAAATTTTCGAACCGTTTTTTACCACCAAAGACGAAGGCAAGGGAACCGGTCTGGGACTTTCGACCGTGTACGGCATTATCAAGCAGAATAACGGCAGCATTTACGTGGAAAGCGAAGAAGGACGGGGCACCACATTTCATATTTATTGGCCGGTTACTCAGGAAAGCGAAGATGAGACGGAAAAGGATGACACCAGCGAGGTGACCCAACGAGCCGGTGAGACCATTCTGGTGGTGGAAGACGATATGGACGTGCGCGAATTGGCCTGCGCCTTTTTGAAAAATTTGGGTTACAAGGTGTACGAAGCGGAAAATGGCGTAAAGGCTCTGGAACTAATCAAAGAAAAGAATTTGTTGAATGAAATTAGCATGTTGTTCAGCGACATGGTCATGCCGGAGATGGGCGGCGACCAATTAGCCGATGAAATAAAACGCTTAAATCCGAATATCAAAATTTTGCTCACCTCCGGTTACACCGACAGTCAACTGATGAAAAGCGGCTTGTGGAGCAAAGGCTATCACTTTTTGCACAAGCCCTACACCATTCAGCAAATGGCCAAAAAGATCAGACAGGTACTGGAGAGTTAGGGCGTTTCTGGTCGACCCACCTGTCTTTGAATTTTACTTAAAAACGGGGGAATACATCCCCCGTTTTGTTTTTAGCTTTTTCCCGAGGAAATCTTGGCATTCCTTTAATTCCGATATCTGAGAATGTCCTTTCTAAATCTTTTAAAAATTAGGAATCCGTGGCCTGGCCCTGGTGGGGTTCCCTTTTCGTAACTGCTTAAAAATCATCAAAAAATGCCTTTTTGTTCATGAAAATCTATTTTGGCACGATAATTGTGAAATAATTAACAGGACACAAACAGAGGAAGGATTATGAGCAGCCAGACAAAAGATCTTTCGCAATTAAAACGCTATTTCTTCGATCAGAATACGACGGACCGGTTTATTCGGTTTTTGATGGACAAGGCCCAGCTTATTGCGCCGCATCGCAAGGGTGAAAAGTCGTATTCCTTTCAGGTGACCACCGATCCTCAGAAAGTAGTGCTAAACTATCCCCGCACCATTCAACCGCTCAAAAAATTCTTTTTGCCGCCGCGTGAAACTTTGCTGGAGTTTGAGCTGAACAAAAAGCCGAAAGTCAAAAAGCCGGAGCTCAAACCGCAGGAGCGGATTTTTTTAGGCGTGCATTCTTACGACATGAAAGCGATTTTATTGCTGGATTACGGCTTTGAGCGGGGAAAACCGGAAGAAAATTATTTTGTTCGCCGGGAGAAGAGTATTTTTATCGGCATCGCCTACGAACCGGACGAACACCATTTTGCGCAGGATTTGGGCATCGATATTTTCGACACGACTGGTTTTTCATTGTTCATGGTTCCGGTGGAAAAGGGATTTTTGGTTTTTGAAGTGGACGAGACCGGAGAACGTATTTTGACCGAATTCGGTGCCGGCTTGCCACTGGGCAACGAAATTCAATACGAACGTCCCGAATATGCCAAAAAATTAAAGATGCACCACAATCGTTTGCCGCAAATTTTTGAACACGTGTACCATTCCGATGTGTGGAAGAAAATTGCCGAACGCTGTGTGGGGTGCGGAACCTGCAATTTGGTTTGTTCCACCTGTTATTGCTTTGATGTGTTTGACGAGGTGGAATTGAACATTATCGCCGGTAAACGTGAGCGTCGCTGGGATAGCTGCATGCTCAATCCCTTTGCCGAAGTTGCCGGCGGGGAAAATTTCCGTCCCACGCTGGAAAGCCGGACACGCCATCGGCTGTATCGAAAATTCAAGTACATTACCGACTATTCCGGTGAACTGTATTGTGTGGGATGCGGCCGATGCTCCAAATATTGTCCGGCCGGAATCAGTATTATTGAGATTCTCAACGAATTGATCGAAGATTATCGCAGGCAGCAAGAACAACATGCCGTGGCCATGGGGTAAACAAAAAGGATTGTGAGTATGGGAAGTATTGCAGCAAAAAAAGAAGATTTGTACACACCGATAATTGCGACCATCGACGAGGTGGAGCAACTGACATTCAGTGAAAAACGTTTTCATATTACCTTGCCCAACGGGCAGGAACTGAACCATCAGCCCGGTCAGTTTGTCGAAGTGTCCATTTTTGGGTTTGGCGAAGCGCCCATTTCCGTTAGCTCTTCGCCAACGCGTAAACCGGGATTCGAGTTAACCGTTCGCCGCACTGGCCGCCTGACCGAGAAAATGCACCAGTTGACTGCGGGAAGTCAAATTGGCATTCGCGGGCCGTTTGGGCATGGGTTCGATGTGGAAAAATTCAGAGGCAAAGACATGCTGTTTATTGCCGGTGGAATCGGCCTGGCGCCGTTAAAGTCGTTAATCGAATACGCGATGGACAGGCGGAACGATTTTAATCGTTTGATCATTTTGTACGGCGCCAAAAATCCCGCAGAAATTTTGTATCCGGCCGAAATTGAAACCTGGAAAAAAATGGCCGACGTAGAATTGCACATGACCGTCGACCGGCCCGATGAGCATTGGAAAGGAAATGTGGGCGTTATTACCACACTGATCCCTCCTTTGCAATTAGATCTGGAAAATACCATCGCAACGATTGTAGGACCACCTGTCATGTACAAATTCGTTTTAATGGCTCTAAAAGCCAAACGCCTGCCCGATGCCAATATTTACATGTCGTTAGAGCGCCGCATGAAGTGCGGGGTGGGAAAATGCGGCCATTGCCAGATTAATGACTCTTACGTGTGCCAGGAAGGGCCGGTGTATTCCTATTTGCGCATTAAAGAACTGGAGGAAGCGATATGAGCGCCCAGAAAAAGAATAAACCCAAAGTGGCCTTCTTCGATTTTACCGGTTGTGAAGGTTGCCAGTTAAATAAATTGAATTTTGAAAACGAATTGCTCGACATTCTGGAGTTGGTGGACATCGTGGAATTTCGCGAAGCAATGGACGATAAAGCCGACGAATATGATATTGCTTTTATTGAAGGAAGCATTACAACCCCCTCGTGTGTGGAACGCATTTACGACATTCGGCGCCGCTCCAAAATTTTGGTGGCATTGGGGCAGTGTGCGGTAAGTGGCGGCATCAACGCCATGAAGAACAATTACCCGCTGGATGAAGTGCAGGAAACCGTTTACGGTAAAGACAAGTACCTGTTCCCCTCAATGCCGGCCCTGCCGGTGCGTGCCTTTGTTAAAGTGGATTACGAAGTGCGCGGCTGCCCGATGAGCCCCCCCGAATATTTGCACGTGTTTAAATCGTTGGTGCTGGGGCGCAAGCCGGAAATTAAAGATTATGCCGTTTGTGTGGAATGTAAGTTACGTGAAAACGAGTGCGTGTTGGATAAAGGCATGTTTTGTTTGGGCCCAATAACCCGGGCCGGATGCGAGGCAATTTGTCCCACGAACGGGCAATATTGCACCGGGTGCCGCGGGCCGGTATCGAATATTAACAAGAACGGAGCCGTGGAAATGCTAACCCGGCACGGATTTTCCGTAGAAGAAGCGCTCAAGCGCATGAAAATGTTCAATACCAATGATCTGGAACCAGAAGTTAAATGGGGGAAAGAATGAGCAAGAATTTATCCATAAATGTACACCACATTACCCGTGTGGAAGGTCATGGGAACATTGTTGTTGACGTAAAAAACGGGGTGCTGAAACGCGCCTATTTGAATATTGTGGAGCCGCCGCGCTTTTTTGAAGCCATGTTAAAAGGCCGCAATTTTCACGAAGCGGCGATTATTACTTCGCGCATTTGCGGCATTTGTTCGTTGGGACATCAAATGACCTCTTTAAAAGCTACAGAGGCGGCGCTGGGTCTGGAAGTAAGCGACCAAACCGTAATGCTGCGTAAAATTCTGGTACACGGGGCAACCTTTCAGAGCAATGTGCTCCACGCGCTCTTTTTGGCGACACCCGATTTTCTGAATGTCGGTTCGGTTTTTCCGCTGGTGCACACGCACAAAGATGTGGTACTGGCTGCGCTACGCTTAAAACATTTGGCCAATGAAATTGGTGAGCTGATTAGCGGACGCGCCGTACATCCCATTAGTATCGTTCCCGGGGGCTTTACCAAATTGCCTTCGGAAAAAGATTTGATTTACCTGCGCGATAAGCTGCAGGGCGAGGGGATGAAGGATGCCCTGTTTACCATCGATGTTTTGGCCACGCTGGCCGATCAAATTCCGAAATTCGAACGCGAGACCGAATACATCAGCCTGTACAACGAAAATGAATACGCTCTGTACGATGGGGTGATTTGTTCTTCCGATGCCGGGCTTTTCCCGGTGGAAGATTATTTGAATGTGACCAATGAGTTTGTGGTTCCCCATTCCACCAGTAAACACACAAAATTCAACCGCAGTTCGTACATGGTGGGTGCGCTGGCACGCTTCAATAATAGCCACAAACTGTTAAAGCCCAAAGCAAAAGAAGTGGCGGCAAAGTTGGGACTGGAAGCTCCCAATTACAATCCCTACATGAACACCGTGGCGCAAATGGTGGAAGTGGTTCATTGCATCGAAGACAGCATCGATTTGATTAACGAATTGCTGGATCGCGGCATTAAGGATGAAAAACCCAATCAGGAACCGACCCGTTACGGACGCGGTATTGCTTCTACCGAGGTGCCGCGCGGCATTTTATTCCATGATTACACCTACAACCGCAAGGGCCAAATCGAAAAGGCGAATTGCATCATTCCTACCGGGCAGAACCTGGCGAACATCGACGAAGACATGCGCAAACTTGTGCCGGAAATTATTAATGAGCCCAAAAAGGAAATTACCAAAAAGCTGGAAATGCTGGTGCGGGCCTACGATCCGTGCATTTCGTGTTCGGTTCACATGCTGGATGTGCAATTTGAAGAGTAAAGGCCATGATTAACGTAATCGCTTTGGGCAACACATTACGGGGAGACGATGCCATCGGGCCGGTTGTACTGCAAGAGCTGGAAAAAATTCCCCATGCAAAGGACAAAATGCGTCTGATCGATGCCGGTTCCGATGCGTTTACGCTGCTCGAATATTTGAACGGCCCCCGGCCCAACGTGGTGGTAGATTGCGCAGAGATGCGCGAAGCGCCGGGCACGGTAAGAACGTTCGCACTTAACGAAAAAACACTCAGGTGGGCCGACGAAGCGATTTCTTTGCATGGTTTTAGCCTGGCCGAAGTGTGGGCTATGGCACAAGCGGTAGGGCGGGTTGCACCGACGCTTTTAATAGGGGTGCAGCCGGTACGTGTGGAATTTAACGAAGAATTGTCAGAACCGGTACGAAAAGCTATTCCGAAAATTTTGGAATTGATAATAAAGGAGAGCGAAAAATATGCCTAAGAAAATTTTGATTATTGATGATGATATCGATTTGGTCGAGGCCATGCGCTTGACTTTGGAAACCGCGGGCTTCGAGGTGATCGATGCTCAAGATGGCTCAAAAGGCCTGGAAATGGCCCGTTCTCAACATCCCGATCTCATCCTGCTGGATGTTATGATGGGCACACAGGACGAAGGCTTTCACGTTGCCTATCAGATGCGTCAGGATGACGCCCTGAAAAACATCCCGATTATTATGCTTACGGCCGTAGGGCAGGAGACCGGATTTACCTTTAACAAGGAAAAGGATGAGGACTTTTTGCCGGTGGATGAATTTTTGGAAAAGCCGGTCGATCCGCAAAAGCTCATCGAAACCATTAAAGTGAATCTGGGAATGTAGCGTTTCCCCCATAAATCACACATAGATGAGGTGCCGGGTTCAGCAATGAAAACGGCACCTTTTTACTTTTCGGGCAAATACAAACAGCTCTCCGGCCCGGCAAAAGGGATCAAACACGCGATAAGTTTCTCGAAAAAAATTTATCTTATGGGAAATTTTTCATATATTCTTTCTTGAACCATTTTTAAGGGAATGTCATGGAAGTAAACTTTCGTTTCCCGGCAATTGGCGAATTGTTCCCCTTTCTTGATACGAATATTTTGCAGGATCGTCTGGGCTGGTCGGTGCAATTACGCTGGCTGGCGGTTGCCGGCTATTTTTTGGCTACCCTCCTCGCCAAATACGGTTTTGAGTTCGAGCTTCCCTATGTAAAAATCTGGCTTACCCTGTTCGTCCTTTTGGGAATTAATTTGTTCTGGTTCGTTTTGCAGCGGGTGCTTCGTCAGGTTACTTTTTTTATGGAAATCACGCTACTGAGTTTGCAAATCATCGTCGATCTGTTCTTTCTTTCGTTATTGCTGCATTTTTCGGGGGGCATCGAAAATCCCATTTATTTCTTTTATTTGTTCCATGTAGTATTAAGCAGCATTGTTTTTCCCAAAAAGCTCCCGTTTGTCTTTTCCACTCTGGTGGTTTTCCTTTTCTTTTTGTTGATTTATCTGGAATATGCCGGCATTTTACCCCATTACACCCTGTTTAATACCAAATTGTACGTCGATCGTGAAGCCATCGAATTGACCCTGGCCGTGTTTGCCATTACGGTTTACGTGACCACCTACATTTGCATGACCTTCATGCAAATTTATCGCAAAAGCAAACAGGTGATCGATTTGCAGAATAAAAAACTGCGCAAAGTGCACGAGCAGAAGATGAATTTTTTTCGTTTTGCTTCGCATGAGTTGAAGTCACCATTAGTGGCCGTAAAAACGTCTATCGATTCGGTGCTGGGCTCGTTCGGAGACAAAATGGAGCCGGTTGCGGTTAGTCTGTTACAGCGTTCATCTTCGCGGGCGGAACAAATGCTGGCCATCATTAAAGATTTACTTGAATTGTCCCAATCGGGCGAGATGATCGACGAGACAGAAATCGAATTGATAGATCCGGTTAAAGTTCTGGATGAAATTGTGGTTCAGGAAAAGGTGTTGGCCGAGGCAAAACACATCGAGCTGATCATCGAAAAACCCTCCCGGCCGATGCACATTCCCATTCGCAAGGTCGATCTGGAGCGCATTCTGCGCAATTTGATTAATAATGCCATTCGCTACACACCCGAGCACGGCAAGGTTTGGGTGCGTGTGCGGGCGCAGGAGGGTAAGTTTGTTCTGGAAGTGAAAGACACGGGAATTGGCATTGCGGAAGACGAGTTACCGAAGATTTTCGATGAATTTTTTCGTTCGCAAAATGCCAAAAAAATGGTTAACTTTGGCACCGGTCTGGGATTGAGCCTGGTAAAACAACTGGTGGAAAGGTATCAGGGTAAAATTCGGGTTCATTCTCAATTAAATAAAGGAACGACTTTTATCGTCGAATTGCCTCTGGGCGAAGAAAAACCAAAAAATCAAACGGAGATGCGTGATGAAAATTAAAATCGGGGGAATTGTCGACCAGCAAAATTTGACCATGTACGGCATTACTTCTTTAAAAGATCGACCCGGCGCTGCGGCGGAGGTGTTAAGTTTATTGGCCAAAGAAGGCATAAATCTGGAATACATTACCGAAGGGGGCTGTAAGCAAGATTCGGCCGTGATGATTTTTTGCGTGGATTCGGAAGTGGCGCCCAAAGTGGATGAAATTATCAAACGGGAGATCGAAGAACATATTGCGAAAATTCGCAAGTGTGAATATGTGTGCATTTTAGGAGTGTACGGCCCGCATTTCCGGGAGAAACCGGCCATTGCCGCGCATTTTTGTGCCGCATTGGGCAAGGCCGGAGTAAATATTTTGGGGCTGTCCAGCAGCATTTCCACTATCTCGGCAATTATTGATATTCGCCAGCACGATATTGCGCGCCGTGCGTTGATGGAAACATTTGAACTGCCCTAATGCCGTGGTAAAATTTGTAAAGAATAGCCCGGAATGCCCGGGCTTTTTTGTTGGTGCCGGGCATCCGACGGGGGGCAGGGTAGCTACAACGTTCCGGGGTACAAGCCACCGTCCACCTGAATGGTAGCGCCGGTAATGTACGAAGCCTTTTCCGAGGCCAAAAAAGTGATCAATCCGGCCAAATCGTCCGGTTGCCCGATGCGTTTAAGCGGAATTTTTTGCTCCCATTGCCGTAAAATTTCATCACGTGCTTCGCCGCCTTCTACCCGTTTACGGATGATGCGTTCCAGCCCGTCGGTCAGGTGGTAGCCCGGGGCCACATTGTTGACGGTGATACCAAAGGGGCCCAGTTCGTTCGCCAGCGATTTGGCCAGCCCAACCACCGCCAGACGCAAAGCGTTGGAGTAGATGAGCCGTTCCACCGGCGCCTTGACCGAAATGGACGTAATGTTGATAAGGCGGCCGTACTTTTGACTTTTCATGACGGGCAAAACGGCTTTAATGCTGCGCACGACCGTCATGAAAGTGAGGTTAAACCAGAACTGCCATTCTTCTTCGCTGCTTTCTTCAAACGTTTTTACCGGAGGCCCTCCGGCATTGGTAACCAGAATGTCTGCCCCGTTCAGCGTTTTGATGGCCATTGCCAAAAATGCGTTTAATGCGGGGGCGTCGTGTAAGTCGAGCGCCTGGCTCCAAACGGGTACCTTGTATTTGCGGCGAATGGTCTCGGCGGTTTGTTGCAAAGTCTCCGGAGTGCGGGCGCAAAGCGCCAGCGCGCAGCCTTCGGCGGCCAATGCTTCTGCAGCCGCCCGTCCCAATCCTTTACTGGCAGCCAGAACAATGGCTTTTTTACCGTGCAGTCCTAAATCCATCAATGCCTCCCAAAATTTTGCGACTTCTGTGATCTACAAGACAGAACACATTTGGTTTTAATTTTAATCCGTTTTAACTTATTTTGTTTTCCGGGAGGGAAAATACACAAATTCGAGTGAAATGCAAAGCCGTCTTCCAACAATTCGAAAAGGAAAGCGCCATATTTCAGGCACGAACCGATAGCGCAAACAAAGGGGGAGTTCATTAATGAAAGACATAATTCGTATTGCCAGTGGGCAGGGGTACTGGGGAGATCGTTTCGACGCACCGATTGATCAGGTACGCGAAGGCCCGATCGATTATCTGGTCATGGACTATCTGGCAGAAGTTACCATGTCCATCATGCAAAAGCAGAAATCCCGCGATCCGAATTTGGGCTACGCCAAGGATTTTATTCGTTTGATGGAAGTTTTGCTGCCCGACCTCGTGGACAAGAAGGTGCGGTTAATTACCAATGCCGGCGGGGT
>CAYXUS010000289.1:0-2640 GCA_964468415.1 uncultured Caldithrix sp. | reverse complement strand
TGCTTCGATGGTTTCCTGGGCACGCGTAAAATTCCGGCACTTATCGAAAATATCCAATTAAACCTCCACACTTTCATTAATAGAAAGATTAAATTAACGAAAAGAACAATAAATTAAAAATTTTTTCTACTTCGATTGGTTTGCGAAAATTCTTAAACTTTTTTAATATATATTAAGTTTTTAATTAATGCAAAACACGGAAATAGGACGGGTGATATGAAAATTTTCGTAACGGGTGCAACCGGCTTTGTAGGAAGCCATTTGGTGGAACATTTGCTTGCTCAGGGGCATCATGTTCGGGTGCTTTTGCGCACTTCCAGTAATTTGCGATGGATTTCCGATCTGGATTTGGATTGTTTTTACGGGAATATTTTCGAGCCCAAAGAATTATTGCCCGGTTTAAGCGATGTCGATTTGGTAATTCATGCTGCGGGTTTGACCAAAGCTCTGGATGTCAAAGATTATTACAAGGTGAATTTCGGAGGTACAAAAAATCTACTCGATGTAATCGTTGAAAACAAATTGCCCATTCAACGTTTTGTCTACATCAGCTCGCAAGCGGCGGCCGGTCCATCGCCCAGCATGGAGCCCGTTACAGAGAACGATCCGCCACATCCCGTGAGTGAATATGGCAAAAGTAAACTTATGGCCGAAGAATATGTGCGCAGCCGGCAGGATAAAATTCCGGTGACCATCATTCGCCCTCCGGCGGTTTACGGCCCGCGCGACACCGATGTCTTCCAGTTTTTCAAAACAGTTAAAAAAGGCATTATCCCCAAATGGCAGAACCGGGATAAATACCTCAGTTTTGTCTACGTAAAAGATCTGGTGGAAGGCATTCATTTAGCCACAACGCACCCGAAGGCCAGCGGACAGACCTATTTTATTGCCGAACCGCGGCCCCATTCGTGGGACGAGGTGGCGTATGAAACAGTGAAATTCTTTAAGAGCAAAGCGATTCATGTACCCATTCCGCTGGGATTGGTCAAAAGCATTGCCTTCTTTTCCGAACAATGGAGTAAACTAACCAAACAGCCCTCGATTGTGAACAAACAAAAGGTTGCCGAATTATTGCCTGATTTCTGGATTTGTTCTGCGCAAAAAATAAAAAAGGAGCTGGGCTTCGAGGCGCCGACTCCTCTGGAAAAGGGAGTGGCGCTTACCTTGCAATGGTATCTGGATGAGGGCTGGTTTTAAACCGGGTAGCTATTTATGCGCAAAGGCCATCAAAAGAAAGGTTCCGAATTCTACCACGAAATTTATTCGTTTCGCAAGCACAAATATTGGTGGGCAATTCTCCTCGTATTAATTGGCCTGTCCGGCGTTTTTATTCCCATTGTTCCCGGATTTTTGCTGTTTTTGCTTGCCCTGGCCCTGATTCGCCCGGGCATGATGGCTAAAATACGACGCTATCTAAAAAAATAAGAATCTCTTTCTTGCCCAAAACCACGCTCATAGAGCACGCTTTTCTCCCGATTCTTTAATCGTCCAGTTCCGGTATGTACTCTCTGGGAATGGGGCCCAGATCCGAGGCCGCGCAATTATCCCGCACCTGCTGAGGTGTTTTGGCCCCCGGAATTGCCGTATGGCATGCCGGATGACTGATACAAAACCGCAGACTCACCTGCGCCATAGTTTGATCGGGATAGCGTTCGAACAGCGGTTTCATCTTGTCCAACTGCGTCAGATATTTTTCCAGTTTTTCGGGAGAGAGATTCATTTTACGGTGATCGTCGCCCGTAAATTTGGTATTGCGATCAAATTTTCCGGTAAGCAAACCGAATAGCAAAGGAATGCGCACGATTACGCCAATGCCGTATTGCATGGCTTTGGGGAAAAGCACTTTCTCCGCTTCCCTTTCCAACAAATTGTAGCGCACCTGAATACTGTCCAGTATGTCGTGATGCAAATCGAGCAAATGGGCCTGTTCGGTTTCTTTAAACGACTGAATGCTTAAACCGGCATGCAGAATTTTTCCGTCGCGTTTTAACTGTTCCAGAGCCAGCCAGGGTTCGTCGCGTTCCAGCTTTTCCAGATCCGGGCTATGCAATTGCAGAATATCCAGCGCTTCCACTCCCAGACGTTTCAAACTTTGCTCGGCGGCGTAAATAAGATAGTCTTTATCGTAATTCTGGCGGATGGGGCCGTATCCCTGATCATCTTCTTCCGTGGCAAAATAGAAATCGTTACCGGCTTTGGTGGCAATAATCACGTTGCCTTTGCCGCGTTGTTTTATTACTTCGGCAATCAGCTCTTCCGAATGGCCAAAGCCATACACATCGGCGGTGTCAATTAGGGTACCCCCCTGATCAAGTGCTTCGTTCAGGGCACGTTTGGAAACTTCGTCGTCGGTTTTGCCCCAATTCATTCCGCCAATGGCCCAGGCACCGAATCCGATGGTGCTGACCATGGGCCCGCGTTTTCCAAGTTTTGTGTATTGCATAGCTGCTCCTTCCTTGTTGTTTGATTGAAAAGATAGGGGTTCTTTGGACTTAATTCAAGAAAGCGTATCTTTATTGAAGTGAAAAGCGGGGAGGGAAAAATTACGAATTATCCGTAGGATGCCGTCCCCGCAGGGGCCATTTTGTGGTGGCTCAGGGAGCATGAAAAAGGAAAAATGAAAAAAGAAAAAGGAGAAGG
>CAYXUS010000288.1:0-7930 GCA_964468415.1 uncultured Caldithrix sp. | reverse complement strand
TTATGTTTTCATTATCGAAGTGTTCATTTACAGAGACATATCGTTATTTCACGATTTGCCACGTGTCGTAAAGAAAAGCATGATTATGGTGGGCGGCATCATCGTTATTCTTGCGGCGGCCCTTGGTCTGGCCAATTATTTAAACGACGCCGAAGTACCGGCTAAAATTCTGGCCTGGATGCAACACTTCATCAAATCGCCTTTAACCTTTTTGCTTTTCCTGAATGTATTCCTGCTCATCGTCGGGGCGCTGATGGACATTTTCTCGGCCATAATGGTCATTGTACCTCTGCTCATTCCCATTGCCAATTCGTTCGGTATTCATCCGGTGCATCTGGGCATTATTTTTCTGGCGAATTTAGGCATTGGCTATTCCACGCCTCCCGTGGGCATGAACCTGTTCATTTCTTCCCTGCGTTTTGACAAATCCATTACATTTTTGTACCGCGCGGCTTTGCCTTTTCTCATCATTCTGTTAGTGGCTTTGCTGCTCATCACCTACATCCCGCAACTCAGCCTCGTTTTGGTGCGCTAAACACCATATTTCCTAACGTTTGAAAAAAAACTTGCAAAAATCGCAGTATTTTCTACGGAAAATTAATGAAACTAAATAAAATTCCGATCGTAATTAATGTAAGCACTTCTTTGAACACCTCTTAAGCTCTGCTTCAGAGGCACCCTTAAAGCCGATCTGTTAAGATCGGCTTTTTTATTTTTCGCCTCGATTTTTTCTTCCAAGGAACTAATTACCGAACGCGGCGTAAGCTTTTAATGAATGCACAAAAATTCCGGGAAAAGGATTTCCCGCTACGAAACTTATTTCCTGCCCTGTCTGTCTAAAAAGCGGACATTTGAGAAGAAAACATATAGAATTTTGCCGGGTATTAAGAAAACAGGCTTAGCATCCGATAGATGAAATAGTGGGCCGCAAAAAGGTAACACACCTGTGGTTCCGCGCGAGCCTGTCAAAATTGGAGATATCAAATTTTTAACCAAAGGAGGACAATCATATGAATCAAGTTGTACTTTTGATTCAAAAATTTCAAAAGTTGCCCTCCTGGTTCAATGGTTTAACGGCCTTATTTTTTCTCACCGTTTTGTGCTATATCGATTCCATTACCAACTTCGATCTTTTCATTTTCTATTTGATACCGGCAAGTTTAGCCATTTTACTCTCTGGCGTGCGTGTCGGAAGTGCTATTTCCGCACTTTCGTTGCTTGCCTATTGGGGAATTAATTATTTTGCCAATCCCGTAGATCCCCATTTGTGGGATGCCGCCAGTACGACTCTTGTTTTTGCGACTTTTGTTGGGCTAAACATCAAACTTTACCGGTTGCTGCAGGAAAACAAACGGCTTAAAGTAAAAGATGAATTGACGGGTATTCTAAACGTTCAGGCCTTTTTCCGGAGAGCCGAGGAGGAACTGCAACGCAGCCACCGTTACAAAAGGCCGGTTACCCTGGCCTATCTGGATTGTTCCCGATTAAAACAGATCAAAAAAGAACTGAGCTTCAAAACCGAGCAAAAAATTTTGCGGAACATCGCCCGCATTTTAAGAGAAAACTTACGAACAACCGACATTTACGCACGCATCGACGAGGAGAACTTTTTGCTCCTGTTGCCGGAAGTGAATGCGAACGGGGCCAAAACCGCTTTGCAAAAAATACAGAGCCTCATCCGCCTGAAATCCATCGCCGAAAACTGGCCGCTGGAATTTAACATCGGGGCTATTACGTTTAATCAGCCTCCGCCCAATCTAAAAGAAGCATTAGCTTCTGTAAGCACGATGGCCCAGGTCCCGGAAGGAACATCAAACTTTTTGCTCCACGAGCAGGTTTACAATTAGCCACCACATTCGAAAAAAGGCGGGAGAAAATTTTCTCCCGCCTTTTTTAATACCTTTTCTTTTAATGCCCGGTTTCCACACTCATGGTTTCATAATTCAATTCCGAGCCCATCATGCTGTGCGGAATTAAAAAGACAATCAGCATGACGAAGGCTGCCAGCACCACCCACCAGCGTGCTTCTTTCTGGCCGCTTTTGGCCACACGCCACCAGGCCAAAAGCCAGAAGACAAAAGCAATCAACGTTTTGTTGTCGGTCAAATCGTAACCAAAAGGGACCCCCGTCCAATAGGCGCCAAAGGCGAATTTTTGCACAATGGGGCCCATGATCATTCCGCCCAAAAACAAAATTCCCACGGTAATTAAAGTGTACTTTTTGATTTTCGGTCCGTTCAAAAGAGCTTCGATACCGGCATAATTGGCAAAAAGCATGCTCAAAAACATCAATAAAATGTGCGGAATAAGAACGTACGGTGGTACATAGCCTTTATAACGAATAACCACCGTTTGATCGTGCGGCAGGGTAACTTCTTTGCCTTCTTTTTTAAGGGTAATAAAATATTCCAGTTTACCGGCAGGCGGCTGATGCGGAAGTTCTGCACTTAGCGTTTCTCCGTTTCGTGCCATGGGAACAATCTGATACGGTTCCTTCATTTTGTAACGTTTAAAATGCAAAAACGCCGAGAACCCCGTATCGGACAAAGTAATGCTAACGACCTGCCCGCCCGCGCCTCCATGACTGCGCGGCAGGCGATAACGCAACGTTTGCTGATCGGGTAGTTTTATTTTTCCCCGCAGCGGATGGCTGGGACCCGTAGCCCGCTGGTAATAGGCCGCCGAAAGTGTGATGACTACTGCAATCACCCATTTGATCCAAGTTTTATTCATGCGTCCTCCCCAATTTTACTGGAAATTATTTTCATCATACAGCAATTTTAATTATAATTACCTATTATAACAAGACAAAAGTGCCGATTATTTCAAAAAGAATGGTCACAAAGAAAGGAAACCCATGAAGAAGCAATCCGAACCCGTGTGGTCTTTGATGGGGCTTTTATTTCGTGCACACCCCTGGCACGGGGTAGATCCCGGAGAAGATGCGCCGGAAGTTGTGAATGCCTACATCGAAATGACCCCAACCGACACGGTTAAATACGAGCTGGACAAATCGTCCGGTTTGCTAAAAGTAGATCGCCCGCAACGTTTTTCTTCCATGCCGCCCATGTTGTACGGTTTTATTCCCAAAACATACTCCGGCGAAAAAAGCGCGGAATACTGCAATAAAAAAACCGGGCGCACCGATATCATTGGCGACGGCGATCCGGTGGACATTTGTATTTTAACCGAACGCCCCATTTCCAAGAGCGATATTCTGGTTCCTGCTGTGGTTATTGGCGGTTTGCGCATGATTGATAATAACGAAGCCGACGATAAGATTGTGGCATACCTGAAAAATGACGCCTTGTTTCGCAAATGGGAAGACATTACCGATGTGCCGGAGGAATTAATCGAACGTCTGAAGCATTATTTTTTGACTTACAAAGATATCCCCGGAAGCGAAAAGCACCGGACTCAGATTACCGACATTTACAATAAAGAAGAAGCTTACGAAGTAATTCGCCGTGGCCGTAAAGATTACGACAAAAGATTTGCCGACATTGAAGATTTATTGAACGAGGCGCTGAAACGCCTGTAATTTTGTAGAGACGCAAAACGCGTCTCTACAAATATCATCCCCCGGAAAACTTTGTTTTTAGCCCTCTGCCCTGCAAATATTCGGCAATTTTGGAGCGATGGTCACCCTGAATTTCGATATTGCCTTCTTTAACGGTTCCGCCGCTGCCGCAAAGTTTTTGCAAATCTTTTTTCCAGCTTTTCAGATTTCCCACCAAACCGCTAATCACCGTTACCGTCTTTCCGCCGCGTCCTTTTGTTTCCCGACGGATGTACACGGTCCCCTGGCGTACATTTTCTTCCGTCGGCCGATCCTCTTCCGGCTTCCAGTCGGGATCGGTAGAATACACCGTGCGGCTATTTCGGGCAGCCATTATTCGAACTCCACCATTTTTTCCAGACGCCGGGGCAAATGCCGGGCAATCCACGCGCGATAATTTCCGTCATAACCCACCTGTTGTTGCAAAGCCCGCAGCCGGTCTTTAATTTTCTCCACTTCCGCGTTACTCAACGGGCGTTGTTCCTTAATCGATTGCAAAATAAAACTCACACGATGTCCGGCCTGCTCGTTACGGGTGTCGAAAATTTTGGCGTAATCTTCATCGCTCAGCGAAAGATAGTTATCTACGATAGTTTCGGTCACCTGCTTGCTGTGCAGCATGGATTGCCGAATGTTTCCCCGACCGGTCACCGCGTTACCCAGAGCAAAAACATTGGCAAAATGATTGATTTTCCCGCTTTTGTAATCGACCACGTCAAAAATTTCGCCCTTCATGGGAATGCCGGGCAATGGCTCGGGAATGGCGCCAATACTCCCGATGACCAACTCGGTTTCCACCTTTTTTTCTGTTCCGGGAATGACTTCGTAATTGTCGGCAGCATGTTTGGTTTTACTAAAAATCAAGCCGACCAGGCGATCCCCTTCCACCACTTTGTCCACGGCCTGCCAGTTGGTTGCCAAAGTAAAAGGAAATTTTTCCTGCAGTTTGGCCATCATTTTACGCTTGGTTTCATTGGCCTTCTCAATTTGCGCTTCCGTGGCATCATCCGGCAAAGGCACCAGCGGCATCTCTTCCAGCGACGAACGCACGTAAAGCGTCGGCGGTTCAATGTTCAACTCTTCGTAAGTAACACCCAATTTTTTAAGGCTTTCGGGCACACCTGTTTTCTCCAGACGCAGCGCGTCGTAGGTGATGCCCTTTTCCTGCAGGCGCTGCAAAATTTGCCGCATGACCACAATTTTCATGATATCCAGTGAGGCCAACCCACCCCCAATCACGGCCACATTTTTGTAAGGTATTTCGTACTGCGGGCCGCTGTAGTTGGGATCGTGGCAAAAGTTGAACCACTGCGTAATTTGCGACTGGTACAACAATCCTTTATTGATAAAAGCATCGATACCATCAATGGGCAAAGGACGATCGCGCCAGGCTCCGATGGCCAGCAACACCGCCGAAAATTTCCAATCGTCAATCAGTTCGTGAATATCCGGTTCCTGTCCCAATTTTACCCGGGGCACAAAATCCACCAGGGGGTGGCTTAACTTCTCGTCGATAATTTTCTCCTGACGGTCACGCAGTTTAAAATGCCATTTGGGAAGCCCCGTTTCCATTTTGCCGTAAGGCAGGGCATTTTGTTCGAAAACAATACAGGGAATGCCCTTTTCCGTCAGTTGTTTGGCCGCTTCGGAACCGGCAACCGCGCCACCGATAATAGCCACGATGTGTTGCTCAGCCATTGTATTCTCCTATGTGTTTTTCGCTAACAACCCGAAAACAATTTTCGGCTTTCGGGTACAATTTTGGGAAACCGCCTCAGGCAGATGGCTGCGCGTCCAAAACCCGCAGACCCTTCACCCTTCGCACTTCGTGCCGCCACAAAGTGCCCCTCGGGAACGGCATCTTACGGATAATCCGTAATTCGTAATTCGTAATTTGTAATTTCTCTTCATTACCGGCTGATAATTTTCCACTTCATATCCCAATCCCATTGATCGAAATAGAGATTGCCGCCTTTCCATTCCACCTCGCCGCGTTGTGAATCCACTGTTTCGGAACGGAAGAATTTTTTGGGCGGATACAATTTCTGCGAGAAATCGTCATTAAAAATCAATCGATAACTATCCATCCCGTTTAGATAGAAAAATTTAAGTTTTGGGTCATCGCTTTTGCGCAGCCCATAGGTTACATCTGCGGGCACCCAGCCATACGGTTCAAAATAGACCATGCTCCAATCGTGCATGCTGTCATGAGGGGGTTGGAATTCCCAGCCGCTTTCCCAGCGGGCCGGGATGCCGTTCATACGTAACAGCGTGATAAACAGCAACGTTTGAATGCCGCAATCGCCGTGTCTGGTAAGCACCGGGTACAAACCGATGTGGCGAATGGTTGAATATTCCCGGGCTGAGGCCCAGGTAATGTTGCTATCAATCCAGGCAAATATCTTTTGCGCAATACGGTAGGGGTTTGTTTCGTTCCCCACAATTTTTTTCGACAGGGTTTTAAGCGTATCCCAGAAGACAATATGCGGCGGCCGTTCCTGTAAATATTCTTTTAGAGGGCCGTTGGCATCGACCGGACGTACTTTTTCGGGATCAATATCGACAAACACTCCCTGACTGGTGTATTCGTATTCCACGGAGAATTTGGTCGTATCGTTTCCGGCACTCGGCTTTTCGAAGTAAATAGTGCGTTGCAGATACGAATTGGGAGCCAAAATGTATTTTTCAGGATCAGTACGTAAAATTTTAATATTAAGCTGGCGGTGGGGAATTTCCCGCGGGAAAGGAATCCAGCAGCGAATGGTATCGCCTTTGGGCACCTGTCCGGGATGCACGCCAATAGTGTAACGAATGCGCAGCCGCACGGGATCGGCATAAGGCAGGCCGCTGCGCAAGCAATCGTCCATTACCTGCCTGATGTGGGCATCCAGATCAAACTTATCCTTATTTTCATCGGGATGGGCCTTTTGCCAGATTTTTTTCAGCCCTTCATCCAGACGAAACAAATTGCGTGCTGCCTGATTAAAATACCACTTTTTGCCGTCAATAAGCATGTATTCCAGCTTTTTCTCTTTTTCCCAGCGGTGCAAATCGTCAAGAGTCGCATCGGGGACATATTGCCGAATAAATTGCAGTACTTCTTGAGGCGTTTTGCTAAAGTCCAAACGAATGCGGCGCATGCGTTCCAGTTCGAACATTAATTCTCGTTTTAACGCGCTGCTTAAAGAGCGATCGTCTTTCAATCGTTCTTTGATCTCCTTTTCCGCTTTGCTAAATTGTCCGTGATCAATCATCTTCTGATAGTCTTTCAAATTTTTTTGCTGACACGAAACCATTAAAAACCCCAACAGAATAAATACAATGTACTTTATCTTCATGGAAGGACTCCTTTAATTGAATTTCCATTCCTTCTACCTCATTTCAACGTTTCTCATTATTTCGTTTGGCGGGCTTCAAAATTCCCTGATCAAAATTTCGCTCAATTTTCGTTTTGGCACGTGATGCACCCCATGCGCATCCCGCCAGTAACGAATATCGCCGTCCGCTCCGACTTCTTCCAGCACAATGGATTCGGCACACCGTCCGAGTGCCAGCACCAGCAAAATCTCCAAATGCGCAGGAATGGTTAAAATTTTTCGCAATTCATCTCGTTTAATTGAGCCAATAATACAACCGGCATAGCCCATTTCCACGGCTCCCAGCAAAATGCTTTGCGCCGCAATCCCATGATCACAATCAATCGGGAATTTTATGGTCGAATCGCCAAGAATAACGATGTAAGCTGCCGGGCGTTCGCCTTCTGCCGGCCCGGGCCAATCGGTCAGATATCCGGCCCAGGCAAGTGTGGGGAAAATTTGCGCGTTGATCTTCGGATCGCTCGAGACGATGTATTTCAAAGGCTGCAAGTTAGAGGCAGAGGGAGAAAGCCGGGCCAGATCGACAAGCTGACGCAGATGTTCTTTGGGTACGGATTCGTTTTGCCTGAAACGGCGGCAACTACGATTCTTCAAAATAAGTTCCCGAACGGTCATTTCACCTTCTCCCAGAAATTTTCATGATTTCGACTTTCCGCAAAGATGGCTCCGTCAATTTCCGGACTTCTTGCTTTTTACCGGACAAAAATCGGTAAACGTCCCGGGCGTCATTCGTAATTTTTAACGCGCAATTCCTGAGTCATTCTCCAAAAACCACAAAACCTGATTAAACAAAAAATCGGGATTATCGGCATGAACCCAATGGGTCGCCCCCGGAACGGTTACTACCCGGGCCTGCGGGAATAGCGCTTTAATGCGCGGAACATCTTTTTCACCAATGTAATCGGAATTTTCTCCGCGCAGGAACAAAGCGGGGCCTTCAAAGGTTTGTCCATCGGGCTCAATGGCTTCCAACACACGATCTACATTTTCGTAC
>CAYXUS010000287.1:0-7214 GCA_964468415.1 uncultured Caldithrix sp. | reverse complement strand
CCGGCTCTTTTTGCGCTGCAGGTGGCTTTAACCGCATTGTGGCGGAGCTGGGGCATTGTGCCCGACGCCGTCGTCGGTCACAGCGTTGGCGAGGTTGCGGCGGCCCATGTTTCCGGAGTGCTTAGTCTGGACACGGCCGTCAAGGTGATTTACCACCGCAGCCGATTAATGCAACAGGCCACCGGCAAAGGTAAAATGGCGGCCATCGATTTGCCGCTCGAAGAAGTTCAAAAATTAATCGAACCCTTTTCCGACCGTTTGTCCATTGGCGCCCAGAATAGTGTAACTTCTACGGTTATTTCCGGTGACGAAGCCGCCATTGACGAAGTGTTCAAACAACTGGAAGGCAAAGATGTCTTCCACAAAAAGCTGCCGGTGAATTACGCCTTTCACAGCCCCATTATGGATGCTTACCTGGACGAGCTGAAAGAATCTCTTGCCGGCATTATGACCCACGGCATGCAAATTCCGCTTATTTCTACCGTGCGCGGAACGCTGGCTCAGGAAGGCGATTACGCTGCCGATTACTGGGCCCGGAATGTGCGCGAGTATGTGCACTTTTCCGATGCAATTGATTACTTGCTAAACGAAGATTACAATTTGTTTATTGAGATTGGTCCGCACCCTGTACTGCGCAATTACTTAAAACAAAACGTGCAGGCGCACAATAAACAGGCGGTTATTCTGCCTTCTATCCGGCGCAAAGAACCGGAACGACGCCGCATGTTACTTACGTTTGGCCGGTTGTACGCGCTTGGCTATCCGGTGGATTGGGCCAGAATTTACGCAAAAGACGGAAAATTACTCGAGCTTCCCCACTATCCTTTCCAGCGCCAACGCTACTGGATTACCGACGAATTGGAAGAAGCGCCCCGAAGCGAAAGCGGACGTTCCGGCGAAGAATTTGTTCATCCCTTGCTGGGTGAAATTCAAAGTTCGCCTTTCTTTTCTTCCAATGTCAACTGGACCATTCAATTGCGTCCCGATTACATTCATTCTTTGAGTCCGAACCCGGAGGCCGCCCGATTGTTTGTGCCGGAAGCGGCCTATCTGGAAATGGCCATTGCCGCTTCCCGACAAATTTTCCGCAATGAAACGGTAATTCTGGAAGACGTCATTTTCAAAAACATCTTCAGCTTCGACGATTCACAAAACCGGCAATTGCAGTTTAGTCTTACTCCGGTTTCTTCGCAAAAGGCCTACTTTCAGGCCTACAGCCGGGTGCGCCAGCAAACTTCGGAGCAAAGCTGGACCATGCACAGTATTGGCGCCATTGTCAATCCCGAGCAACTAACAGAAGAAGCGCCCAGACCCGTCTCGGATTTAATGCAAAAATTGCAACCTGTCGAAAACGTCAACGGATTTCTTACTTTGCCGGGCAAACAATTTCCAATGGCCTCGGAAGCCATTGCTCCGGCCGTCGAAGGATTGTGGGCCGATGACACCGAAATGCTGGCCCGGGTTAATTTGAACAACATTCAAGCCACCGGCTGGAAAGACTACCACATTAATCCCTTTATTTTGAATTTGGCTTTTCAGCTGATGACGGCCAACCTGGCCCATGTAAAAAAAGACCTTGGATTGTTTACCGTAAAGGCTCTAAAAAGCTTTAAAGTGTTGCGTCCGGCCGAGCCGGAATTCTGGATCCATTTACGTTTGAATGAAACCGACCACGCCGGAGTAAGCTACGATTTTTATCTGTTGGACGACAGCGAACAGGTTTTACTGGCCGTAAGCGATTTACGCCTGAAAAAATTTGCCTTGCACGAAGCATTGGCCAACATCGTTTACACAATGCAATGGAAGCCTTTAAACAAAGAGCAGCTCAAAAATGCCAATCGACGACTGGCCAACCGCTGGCTGATTTTTGACGATTACAGCAATGGGGCTCAGCAATTGTTTCAACAACTGCAACAAAAAGGCTACGAGTGCATTCGTGTTTTTCTCTCCGACGAAAACGCAATTTCCGAAGATTTGACCATGCGGCTTAACCCGGCACAGGAACGGGAGGCCGAGGCCCTGTTGCGATCTGTGGTCGATGAAAACAGCGAGGTCGTTTACTTCTGGAACACGCTGGAAGGCATCCAGCAGGCCGACATTCTGCAATTCATTTTACGCACATTAAAACAAATCGATCGCAAGCCGCAGGCCTTCTGGTTCGTTTCGCATTTGGCTTTGCAGGTAAACGGACAACTGCTTCCTCCTCAACCACAACACGCATTTCTCAGCGATCTGGCATTTAGTCTGGAAGAAAGCGAGATATTCCCCATTAAACAACTCGATCTGGATACAGCAGACGGACGTACCCTGTTTACGGCACTCCTTCTCCCCTTTAACGAACAGCGTTTGGCCCTGCGGGAGGGCAAAATTTACGTGGAACGTTTGCTCCATCAAATGCCGCTTTTAAAATCCGGCATACTTGGTGAAATGCCATCTCTTTCCGGGAAACGCTACGTGCCCGGTAAAAACGAATTAGAAGTAAAAATTGAAGCCGTCGGTTTAAACCGCAGAGATTTGAACCTTGTGCAGGAAGAACAGAAATCGTACTGGGCCGATCTGGGAATTGAATTTGCCGGAACCATAAGTAAAGCGGGCGAAGGCGTGCACGACGCCTGGCAGGTGGGACAACGCGTCATGGGATTGATCAACGGCGGATTGCAGCGTTACGGATTAACCGCTCCCGAACTGATTGTTCCGCTTCCCGAGAATCTCACATTCGAAGAAGCTGCCACCATGCCTTACGATTTTCTTACGGCGCATTATGCTTTGTCTTACATTACCAAAATCGAACCCGGAGAACGGTTGCTCATCCACAATGCGGATACGCACACCGGTCTGGCGCTTATTCAGGTGGCCAGGCAATCCAAGGTTGATATTTTGGTGACCGTGAAAGACGAAAAGAATATTCCCCTTTTAAAATCGTTGGGAGTATCGCACATTTTTGACAGTAAAACTCCGGATTACATCGACGCTATTTTAGAGCTTACCCACGATGAAGGTGTGGATATTATCATCAACACGGCCGAGCACGAACATATTGTGAACAATTTTGCCCTGCTCCGTGATTTCGGGCGATTCATCGAGCTGAACCCGGAAGGTGCGTTCCAGCAATCGATTGTGTACCATAACTTGCGTCACAACATTGCCTTCTTTGCCATTGATCTGGAACATCTGGCCAAACAGCAGCCCAAATTAATTCAGCGGCTCTGGAAAGAAATTTTGCCCAAAATCGAGCAAGGTGTTTACCGTCCGCTGGCCCGTCAGTTGTATGGCGAGAACCAATTGAGTCTGGCGCTGGCACAACTAAAATCGGGTCATGGAATTGAAAAAAGTGTGTTGGTCGTTTCATCAGAGCAAGAACAGGCATCCCTTTCCGGTGGGTTATTCCGTGCGGACAAACCATATCTCGTAGCCGGTGATTTTTCTGCGGTAAACCGTGCACTTCTGCAGTGGATGAGCGACAACGGCGCACGTAATTTGCACTTTTTCCCGCTTGTTGCCTCGTCCAGGGCAAAAACGGAAATGCCGTCCGGGGTGCAGATCTTAACGGATTTAAACAAAGCAGGGGCGTCGGCATGGAGCGGCATCATTATTTCCATTACGCACGCTCCCATCGAACTGTCCGGGCAAATCAAAGAGCATTTGACCGGGATATTCCATCTTGCCCAACAATCGTCTCAGGAGTTTTTCATTTCTGCCGTGCCGTTTACCCTGTTCAATCAGGATGCGCACAACACGCGTTGCAACAATTTATTGCTTGCTTTGCACGCACAACGCTTACAAAACGGTTTGCCTGCCGTTCACGTGCAAATCGGAGGGCCCACGGAAATTTCCGAGAGCGTAGCCTACGCCCGCTGGCAGGTTCTCAAGGAACTCATTTTTATTGAAAAAGGCCACCTTGTTCTAACCGAAACCGATTGGCGGGCCGTCTTTGGTAAAAAAGACCCTGCGGAAATTCCGGCCGTTCTCAGCGAACTTTTGCCTCAGGGTCGTGAAAAAGACGGGCATTCGACGAAATCTCTGGAAAAAAGCGACATTCTGGCGGCCAATCCGGACGAACGCTTTGAACTGGTTCGGGAATATTTGGCTCAGGAACTGGCCAATGTGCTCAAAGTGCCTTCATCGCAAATCAATCACCGCCAGCCCATCACCCAATTTGGCATCGATTCGCTGATGGCCATTGAATTAAAGAACAATGTGGAACGTCAGCTGGGTGCCAACATCCCCATTGCAACGCTTTTGCAGGGCCCGTCCATCAACGATCTGAGTAGTAAAATTCTGGAGCAACTGGAAGATTCTTCGCTGCAGGCGCCCCAGGTTAAAACGGCTCCCAAGTCCGAAAAACAGACCGAGATTATCGAAGCACCGCTCTCGCACGGTCAACGCGCCATGTACTTTCAGCATACGATGAATCCCGAAAGTATTTTTAACCTGGCGTATGCCGTGCGCATTCGTTCGGAATTTGACAAAGAATTACTCAGGGAATCGTTTCAGGCTCTGGTGGAACGGCATCCCGCGTTACGTACTACCTTTCATTTGAAAAACGGAGAGCCGATCCAGCGCATCCATCCCGACATGCCGGTTTTCTTTGTTGAAGAAGATGTGCGGAATTTGTCGGAAGAACAATTACGCGAACGTCTGCAAGCGGAGGTGGGCAGCCATTTTGATCTCGAGAACGGTCCGTTAATGCGCATTTTTCTCTTTCAGCGCGGTGAACGCGACCACATCTTGCTTTTCGTCATGCACCACATTGTGACCGACATCTGGTCGCAAGCGGTTCTGCTGGACGAGCTCAGTCAAATTTTTGCCAACAACGGAAATCCTGAAGTATTGCCGCCGGTCGTGGCCGATTACACCGATTTTGTGCGCTGGCAGGAGGAACTATTACGTTCGGAACGCGGCGAGCACTTATTTGCCTACTGGTCGGAGCAATTGGCCGGAGATTTACCCGTCTTGAATTTGCCCACCGACCGGCCTCGCCCGCCGGTGCAAACCTTTAAGGGGCAAACCGAAACCGTGTGGTTCCCTGCCGAACTCTCCGAGCGCGTGCATCGCTTCTGCGAGCAAAAAGGCGTAACTCCATTCACTGTGCTCTTGGCCGGCTATTTTCTGCTTTTAAACCGTTACACCCATCAGGACGACATCATTGTCGGCTCACCCACGGCCGGTCGTTCCGTCAATGAGTTTGCCCGCACCGTGGGCTATTTTGTCAACCCCTTGCCACTGCGTATGAAAGTTGACGTTCGGCAACCATTCGAACAATTCTTGAACGCCGTAAAACAAACCGTGCTGCAAACGTTTGAACACATGGATTACCCGCTGACGCTGTTGGTGGAAAAATTGCAGCCCGAACGCGACCCCAGCCGTACGCCGCTTTTCCAGACCATGTTTGTGCTGGAACGCGCTCATCTGCTGCACGACGAGGGACTTTCGCAGTTTGCTTTGAGTCGCGAAGGTGCGCAGCTCAATTTGGGCGGCTTGACCATTGAATCGATGGATCTGGAACAGGGCGTTGCCCCGTTCGATTTAACCATGATGGTTGTGGAATCGGGCAAGGGATTGGCCGCTTCGCTGGGGTACAACATCGATCTTTTCAATGCGGATACGGTGCAACGCATGCTGGGGCACTATTTAACCCTGATCGAATCCATTGTGGAACAGCCTTCCGCTCCCCTGTCCGAGCTAAACGTCTTACCGGCCGCAGAACGCGAGCTTTTGCTCAAACGCTGGAGCAAATCGGAAGACGTGGACATCACTTCTTTGGAATGTGTGCATGAAACCATTGCCCGCTGGGCAGAAAAGCAGCCGCAAAAAACCGCCCTGATTTTCGAAGACGAGCAATGGACTTACGGGCAACTTAATGGCGCTGCCAATCAATGGGCACATTATTTACGCCAAAAAGGCGTAGGCCCCGAAACCGTCGTAGGCATTTGTCTGGATCGGTCGCCCCGGATGATTATGGCCATTCTGGCCGTGTTTAAGGCCGGTGCGGCTTATCTGCCGCTCGATCCCACCTATCCCACGGAACGCTTGCGTTACATGATCGAAGATTCCGGCGTGCGACACATTCTTACGACGCAGCAATTGCAAAGCAAAGTAGGCCAAAGCGGGAAGGAAATCATCTTAATCGACGATGAAAGTCCCGTAAAAACACTACCCACCGAACCTCCGGAAGTAAGTGTTAATCTGAGCAATCTGGCCTACATCATCTACACTTCCGGCTCGACCGGCATGCCCAAGGGCACCATGCTGCAGCATCTGGGTTTGGCCAATGTGCTGCAATCGACGCGGCGCAATTACCACGTTGACGAGAATTCACGTACCCTGCAGTTCGCCTCGTTTAGTTTCGATGCTTCGGTCGAAGAAATTTTCAGCACATTAACGGCCGGAGGCGCCCTGGTTCTGGCCAAAAAAGAAACGCTGCTTTCGCTGGGCGAATTAATTCAATTGATGAAAACGCACCAAATCACCAATGTTACTTTGCCGCCTTCGGTGCTGAACATTTTACGTCCCGAAGATTTTCCTTCATTGCGCTCGGTTGTTTCAGCCGGTGAAAAATGCCATCCCGATCTGGCCCGGCGCTGGGCTCAGGGCAAGCATTTTGTCAACGGTTACGGTCCTACCGAAGCTACCATTTGCGCCACGGCCTACGAAGTTGATGAAAACTTTGCGCTGGATACCGTCCCCATCGGTCGGCCCGTGCAAAATGTGCGTGTTTACGTACTCGATCCCCACTTAAACCTGACTCCGTTGGGGGTTCCGGGAGAACTGCACATTAGCGGTGCGGGATTGGCCCGCGGCTATCTGAATAAGCCCGACCTGACCGCGGAGAAATTCATTCCCAACCCCTTTGCACAAAACGAACCTTTGCACAGCCGCTTGTATCGCACCGGAGATTTAGTCCGCTTTTTGCCGGACGGAAATCTGGAATTTCTGGGCCGCATCGATTATCAGGTCAAAGTACGCGGATTTCGCATCGAGCTGGGTGAAATCGAAGCGGTTCTGCTCAAACATCCGGCGCTTAAAGAAGCCGCCGTGGTAGCCAAAACCATTCAAAACGAAACACGGCTTATTGCCTATTACGTTCCCAAAGAAGGGCAAAAGCCGAACACAGTCGAATTAAAAAACCACATTCTGGAATATCTGCCCGACTACATGGTGCCGGCAATCTTCGTCAAAATGGACAAACTCCCGCTGACGGTAAATGGCAAAAT
>CAYXUS010000286.1:0-7656 GCA_964468415.1 uncultured Caldithrix sp. | reverse complement strand
GAATATTTGGAAGAAAAATTTGCACCCCGCACATCGCTTCACGGCTCATTGGTCGATGTGTACGGCATTGGCATGCTGTTTACCGGACGCAGCGGCATTGGCAAAAGCGAAATAGCATTGGATTTGGTAGAACGCGGCCATCGTTTGGTTGCGGACGATTTAGTGATTATTTCCAAGCAATCAGAAAAAGTACTAATTGGCAAAGGACGGGAAATAGCCCAGCACGCTCTGGAAATTCGCGGGGTGGGTTTAATTGACGTGCGCAGGATTTTTGGCATTCGTGGGGTGCGCATGCAAAAACGTGTGGAAGTAGAAGTGCATCTGGTCGATTGGGACAGTGCCCAGGAATATGACCGCACAGGACTGCAAGACAAAACCACGGAGATTTTGGGCGTGGAAATTCCACAAATTATGCTGCCCATCCATCCCGGAAAAAATATCACCGTTATTGCCGAAACCATCGCTTTGAATCACTTGCTTAAAACTTACGGCTACCATGCCGCGAAAGAATTCAACAAACGCCTGAAAGAATACATGATGCACAAAGACGAAATACCATTGTATCAGGATCGGGACTATTTGAAGAAAGATCAGGAATGAATGGGAAAATTTTAGCCTTTATTGTAACCCACGGCGATCTGGGATGTAGCCTGGCCAAGGTGGCGGAAAAATTGATGATGCCAAGCCACAGTTTACATTGCTATTCCAATCAAACATTAACTTCCGAAGAAATTGTCCGAAAAATTAATGAAAAGATTGAAAACGAGAAGCCAGCCCGGGTGATTGTTTTTGTGGATTTAATGGGCGGAAGCTGCTGGGTAATTGGCAACCGGGTGAAACATGCCCATGCACAAACGACGGTAGTCAGCGGAGTTAACGTACCCATGCTTGTCTCATTTTTTGTAAACAGTCAGCGTTTGGTCTGGGAAGAGCTTCTCGAAAAAATTACCGGCGATGCCAAAAAGGGAATTGTCGTCCGCTAAGGAGAAAGCATGCAGTTACAATTGTTTCGTATTGATGACCGTCTGATTCATGGTCAGGTGGTCATTGGCTGGGCCAGCCATTTAAATTCGCATACCATTGTGCTTTGTGACGATTCGATTAGCGAAAACGAATGGGAAAAGGAACTTTACCTGTCCATTGTGCCCGGACATTTGCGTGCGGTGGTTACCGATGTGGAAGGCTTTGTCGCGCAGCTAAACGACAAAGCCAACGATTGGGGAAAAACCATTGTGGTGGTAGGATCGCCTTTTGTGGTGGAAGATGTGTTGAAACGCGGTGTTACCCTGAAAGAGATCAATGTGGGAGGCATCCATTTTAAGGAAGGGCGCAAAGAACTTTTGCCGTTCTTGTTTTTAAACGAAGAAGAAAGGCAAAGCTTTAAACGGCTGCTGGAAAAAGGAATTAAAATTTACTGTCAGGATGTACCCACAGCCAAGCCGATTCCTTTGGAAAAAGTATTAAACAAGTAGAATGGAAAATGAAAAAAAAGATTTTTAGCACCGAATTCAAAGTAGGTTTAACCGTAATCATTGCCTCTTTTATTTTGATTTACGGCATAATTTGGGGCAAGGGCTACCGACTTAGGACGAACAAGTATCAGGTGCAAATTGTATTCGACAACATCGGGGGCATGGTGCCCGGCGATCCGGTAACGGTGAACGGCTACAAAGAAGGCAAGGTGGTACGCATCGATTGGAAAGGCCGCAAAATTTTGTGCACCATCGAACTGAATGATCATGTGCAACTTTACGAAGATGCCACATTTACCATTGTTAGCGCAGAGTTGTTAGCGGGAATGAAAATCGAAATTTTTCCGGGCAAGTCCGACAAAAAAATCAACATGGCTTTGCAGCCTTTTAAAGGCAAATACGGAGGGAGAATTGTGGACGTGGGCCTGACGATCGACAAATTGGCTCGTGACATGTCCGGCCTTACTTACCGGCTTGATTCCACCACGGCCATGTTGAACAAAATTTTGCGTTCGGGTGAACTGGAAACGCATCTTAATACTATTCTGGCAAATCTCAGCCAAACGACGGAATCGTTCAAAACCGTGCCGGATAGTTTGAACAAGACGCTTGTAGTCTTAAATCAATCCCTGCGCCAAATTAACGGGGTAATTTCAGAAAACAAAAAACCTTTGAAGAGCTCCTTGAAAAGTTTACAGAATGTGGCCACACAGGTCGATTCCATCTCGGTTTCCTTGAAAGCCATCGTAAAGCAAATCGAGTCTCGTCAGGGAAGTCTGGGTAAGGCCATTTACGACTCTACGCTCTATCAAAATTTGAACAAGACGCTTTTAACGGTGGATTCTTTGGCTGACCGGATCAGAAAGAAGGGATTGAAACTAAGTTTGTTCTGAAATAAATTTGCATTGGAAAACTTCCGTTAATAAATTTGCACTCTTCTAAAATAAAACGGTTGGCGCTTTAGCTCAGTCGGTAGAGCAACGGACTGAAAATCCGTGTGTCCCCGGTTCGATTCCGGGAGGCGCCACCAAAGAAAAAGGCTACCTTTTGGTAGCCTTTTTTATTCTTTGCGGAAAATTACCAGCGGTTTTTACCCATTCCGCCGCCCATGCCTCCGCCCTGACGAGCCGGGTTTTGCATGGTGCTTCGCTGAGATGCCCGATCCTTCAGATATTTGGCGTAGGCAACTTTTTGTTTTTCACTTAAAATGTTCATTATTTGTGTGTTGGTCATCTCGCGCTGTTCGGCCATTGCGCTGCGCATGGCGGTGCGGTTTCCCTTGTTCTGCTCGTAAATTTCTTTCATGCGTCGGTCGGCATTTTCAAAAATTTTTTTGATTTGCGCTCTTTGTTCCGCAGAAAGATTTAATGCACGGTCCAGATTGGCGATGCGTTGTTCCACGGTTAATTTTTTGCCTCTGGAATTTCTCATCATGCCCATTCCACGTTGAGCGAAAACAATTTGGCTGCTAAAAAAGATCAATACGGCAATCAGAAGAAAGTTTCCCTTTCTCATTGTTAACTCCTATGTTATTGGTTTCCCACTTAAATCAGCAAACTTTGTTCAATAATTGTGCCAAATTAATTACCGGGAAGTTAAAGAAGGAATCCGTTGTTTTGGAAAGGGGCGCAAGACCGGCTCGGGCCATTGTAACGCAAGCCTCGGGGAAGTTTCGGCCAAAAAGGAAACGCTCCTGAAAAAGAGGGGGAGGCCGAGAAGACGCATGCTATCGGGCAGAAAAGATGACACAAAGTCGGCAGCTTTGCCGAAGTAAACGCCCGTCCGGGCGAAGAGTTATCGTGGACGGAGCACTTTCAGGGAAGTCTCTCCCTCGCTCTTGGCGATTAATACCGTTCCGCAGCTATCGCTCCAAACATTTACGGAGGTGCGCAGCATGTCAAGAATACGATCGACCGCCAAAATAAGCCCGATGCCTTCCAGGGGTAATCCTACTGCCTTTAGAATAATAGTAATCATCACCAGGCCGGCCATGGGAATGCCTGCCGCACCAATGCTGGCCAATAAAGCGGTGACCACCACAACCAACTGCTGCACAAAGCTTAAATGGATGCCGTACACCTGTGCGATAAACATGGCCGCCACACATTCGTAAAGCGCCGTGCCATCCATGTTGATGGTAGCACCAAGGGGCAGAACAAAGCTGCTAATCTTGTTGGAAACACCCGCATTGTTTTCTGCGCAGTCAATGGTCAACGGCAAGGTCGCTGATGAGGACGAAGTTGAAAAGGCCGTCATAAGTGCGGCCGACATGGCCTTAAAATGGGCAAGGGGTGAAACACCGCCCAAAAAATAGATTAAAGCAGGCAAAGTAACCGTGGCATGAATCACCAGCCCAAGAATAACCGTAAGCATGTATTTAAACAGCGGGACAAACGCCTCGAGGCCGGTTTGGGCAATAATTTTGGCAATCAGGGCAAAAACGCCGATCGGGGCAAACATTATGATGAAATGCGTTAATTTCATCATAACCTGAAAAAAGCCGTCAAAAAAGTCGGTAAGTTGTTGTTTGTAGGGTTCGTTAATCCGGGTAATAAAAAAGCCGAACAAAAGCGAAAAGAAAATAGTCGGTAAAATGTCCCCTTTAACCATTGAGGCAAACGGATTTGTAGGAATAATACGTAAAAGGGTGTCTTTAAAGGTTGCGGCACTGGTGTTAATGTTTTGCGGAGCCTGATGAAAGCCAAATTGCGCACCAACTCCCGGGGCGATAATATTCACCAGAATCAAACCGGTTAAAATAGCCAGAACACTGGTGACGATGTAGTAACTTAGGGTTTTGGTTGCCAGACGTCCGAAATTTTCCGCGTCGCCCAAACCGGTAACTCCGGAAATAATGGAGGAGACAATCAAGGGTACAATAATCATCTTTAAAGCACGGAGAAAGATTGTTCCCAGCAGGGCGATTTGGTCGGTTACAAAAGATTCAAAATGGAAAAAACGGGCAACAAGAGCCAGAATAACCCCGGCAACCAGCCCGATAAAAATTTGCCAGTGAAGTTCCAGTTTAAATTTTTTCATAATGCTTCCATTACAAGGATTAATATTGAACCTGGAGAAAATGTAAGGATTAAAGCAATTTTATTCAAATGGATGGCTTTTTCTTTTTGACGAAGGAAGAGAGAAAAATTATTTAAGGGTTAATTAAGCTCCGACGGATTTTCGAGCGTATCTTCTTGAAACGGGCTGTCATTGGGAAGAAGTTTCCGGAGGTATTCGAGAGATTTCAGGTCGTTGTATTCTTTGTGGGTGCCAAATGGAGAAAAAAGCACACCAACCGAAACCGCATCGCCATTGGGCAGCTCTTGCCGCCATTTTACGATGCCTTTCAGAGAAATGCAGAAACCGTCGGGCAGGAAGACTTTCAGGAAAATCCTTTCGCCGGGGTCGATTGGTTGACGGGTGGAAAAAGCCAGGCCACTTTTTGATAAATTCTGCAAGGGGCATCGCGGCGAAAACTTCCCGAGAAAAGTACTTAATCCGCCTCGTTTAAAACGTACGGTGGCATTTTTTATTGCCAGTCGCGGCAATCCACGTCGTTCCATCATGCATTCCTGAGAAGTTAACCAAACAATAGGATGAGAACAATAAATTCATTTTAAAGTACGAAGTTCGCCGTGCAAAAGTATGTGACAAATGTCAAAACGGTTAAAATTTTGGAGCAAACCCGTTGTTTTGTGCGTTAAAAAAATGAATATCAAACAATGGGGGTAAAAAATATGCGTTCACGTGTTCTTTTCAAACCACAATCCGAAAAACAACCCAATCCTTTCCTGTTTAACGATTCCAAAAATTTACCGCGTTTTAACTTTAGCTGGCAAATGTTGCACAACAAAACATTGCGTACTTCCGGGAGAGGCGGCAAATGGCATTTAGTTGGCGGTGCACCAGCCGGCTGGAACCGCAAAGGAAGATGGACAGACAAAGCGAAAACGGTGGAAAAGTAAAAGCGTTTTTAAAATGAAAAAGCCTTCCCGAGAAAAATCCGGGAAGGCTTTTTTTGTTTGGATTTAAGAAAAGTGTTTATTTAAGCAGAACAATCTTTTGTTGGGCGCGAAAGCCATCGGCTTTTAAGCGAACAAAATAAATTCCGGAAGGCAGTGAGCCCGCATTAAAAACCTGTTTGTAAGAACCGGCGGTCTGCGTTCCCTCAAAAAGTGTTTTAACCTTTTGCCCGCGGATGTTGAATACCTGCAACAACACGTGCGAGGTTCGGGCAATTTGATAACGAATGGTGGTTTGCGGATTAAACGGATTCGGGTAACAGGGTGCCAGATGAAATTGCAAAGCAAGCGGATTTCTGCCCCGATCAATAGCCGTTGCCGTGATGAAATCTTCTTGCGAACGCGGACGCAGTTGGTAACCATCGTTGGCCGGGGAACTGCTGGTGTATTGATCGACAATGGCAACCAAATCGAATTTTTCGGTGGGTGGCGTCCAGCCGTCCAAATCTGTGTCTTTGTCGATGTAAAGAGCAATGGAATGGGTCCCGTCGGTGACGGTCACCTTGCTGCTGTTTTGCCCGGCGGCAGGCCAATCGTTCGGATTGCTGATTTGAAGGTCCTTGACGAGTACCAGTCGGCCTTCCAGTGATTCCCCAATCTGCTCCAACGTTGTTGTTAGGGTATCGGGTTTGTGCTTACCCAAAACCTGAACCAAATCCACGGAATCGACCTTTAATTCGCTCATGCCCTTGAATTGGGCCAGATGCCCGCTAACGAAAATACTGTCGCCAACCGAAAGATCCATGCTGAAATTAGAAGCATACAGTTGAATTCCGGCCTTTCCGTCGGAAATAAAATATTGGAAATGTCCGCTGAAATTCGGAGAAATAACCGTACCGCGTAACGAAATAATTTTGTCCAGCCGGTCGGGCACAAAGTCGCCGTTTGCATCAATTTTGGCCTGAGCTATGTCGAACACAGGAGGCTGGTAATACGTTTGACGGACCTGTTTAGCCACAGAGCTGGTGTTGTACGTGGCCACACCGTACACGTAGGAGCTGTCGGTAAAGGCGGTCGGGTCGACAAACGTACGCTCGCTCGCGCCCACCTCGCCAATCTGAAACAGCGTATCGCCCTGGGCCGAACCGCGATAGATGTAAAAGCCCTTTAAGATTCGGTCGTCGTTTGTTTGCAATGCCTGTTCCGAAACAGCAGAAGGTGCCTTTCCCAGGTAAACATTTTGCGGTCGGTTGGGATTGGACGGAATGTCAAAGTTCGAAATGTCGGTAGGTACGGCGATAGAATTTTCACCAAAGTTAATCCAAACGTCCATAATCAGGTTGGTGGCCCCGTTGGCTACTTCTTTGAGCTCGAAGAAATTTGTGTATTCATCGCTTTGGGCGTAGAAAGGATCGTTCACATCGGCCAGGTAGTAGCTAACGCCGGGGACGTAGGCACTTGTGTCGCTCATCAGTGCCGGGAAAGCGTGGGTGCCGTCGAATGTAGAAAGCCCTTCCACGAAAATGCCCACATGGTCCCGGGCGGGAACCGATCCCAGCGGAACTCCGATTTCGAACCGCGGGTATTGGTAGGCGTCACCAGCCTGTAAACTGTCGATGCGGTAGTAGAGTTTGGCGCTGTCCATGTCAAAAAACAAAATGTTGTAGTAATAGGGCCCGTGGATCTTTTCACGTCCCCAATGCACAAAGTCGATTTGTTCCAGCGTTGCTCCGGGGTAGGCGCTTAAATCGAGAATAAGCCCCAGACCTTGCTGCATGTGGGGATCCCAAACTCCACTGGGGAAGCCGTCATTGTACGAGAAAACCGTGTCCGGAAGATTCAGTTCCCAGGTTAGACGGGCACCCTCATTCGAAGGAACCACGGAAAGCTTTTGCACCGGATGACTGACAACGGCGGATTTGGAAAACACGAGTCCACTGAAGAAAAGGATCAAAATTAAAGGGTAAACACGCACCTTCATTGTACACTCCTCTTTGATTAATAACAGTAAATGACTCATTGAATTGCTTCAACGAGTAAAATCCATTTTTGGGCGCTTTTTGCGTTTGTGTAGTTTTTTATCGGCTAAAAATAAGAAAAATTCAATTTTTAGCTGTGATCGCTGCCTGAAAATTGAAAGACAAGTACGAAATGCCAATTGGGTTGGGGAGGAAAAGGAGTTTTTTACCGCAAATGGCAACTTCGCCGAAAGCATGTATTTT
>CAYXUS010000285.1:0-5405 GCA_964468415.1 uncultured Caldithrix sp. | reverse complement strand
GGGTGTCACTTCGTGGTGGCACGGAGGAATGAAAAAGGAAAGGGAAAAAGGCGGCCGGTACCTCGATACGTCCCGATGAATCGGGACTACTCGGCAACCGGCTTCTCCCCGCAATGCCACAAACCGCCAAACTCAAAAGCCCCCCTTTGAGGGGGCTACGGGGGGGGGTAAAACAATGCAACAAACCAGCAAAAAATTCCGATTAACAATTCAAGCAATCGGCCTCTCGCAGATTTCGCAGATATTCGCAGAAAAAATCCGCGCCAATCCGCGTGATCTGCGCGCAGAATGAAGCTGCACCGTGAGCCATTCAATCCGAAGGGATGCCTACCACTTCGTGGTGGCACAATTCAACGATTCAACCAATCAACAATTCAACTTTTCCGGCCACTGATCTGCACAGATTGGCACTGATTTCCATTAACCATTAACTCTTTACCCTTACACCCTTAACCATTCATTTTCCGGCCGATTTAACCAATCATCGGATTAACGATTTCCCCCGCCGTCGGGAGTTCGGATGCGGGCCGTTCGAAATAGCTTTCTTCCAAAAACAATTCGTCGGCCTTTTCCAGAATCTTGCGTGCCGCCTTTTCTTCCAGAATGCCCAGGTAGTCGCGTAATTCGTTCTGCACACGGTAGGCCGGAATATTCTCAAATGCTACCCGCTGCAAAAACAACTGCACTTCGTACAACGAATGCCCCATTTCACGGAATGAACGGAAAGCCGCCTCTTGCGGGTTCGCCTTTACCCAGCTCACCGCTTCGTCGGTTGCGCGCAAAAACAATTTGGTCAGTTCGGGGTGCTGACGCGTAAACGCTCCTTTAAAAACCAATCCGGCGTTGGGCAATCCGTGACTTTCGGGACGCAGTTGCTGCCACAAATCCGAATACGAAAACGAAACATGCATGTCGGGATGGGCGTGCAAAGCGTAACTGACTTCCGGCTCGCGTATCAGGGCCGTGTCAATTTCACCATTGATCAGCTTTCGGGCGATCTCTTCCGGCCGTCCGAACGGTTCACCGTAAACAAAATTAAGCTCATCGGGATTCAAGCCAAATTGCCGCAACAAATAATGGGTTACCTGAGCCGGAGGCGCTTTGCGAAACAACGGCATGTGGATTTCCTTACCCTGTAAATCGGACAGCGATTCTGCCTTGTAGCCGCGAGTGACAATGTAAAAATTGTCCCACACCGTTACAGTGGCCAGTTTTACATCATTTTCTTTACCCAATAAATTGGCCGAAGCAATAATGGCCGAGAATGAAATATCGGCCTTGCCGCTTACGATCCAGCCCAGATGCTTTTCCGTCTCCTGCCACACCTTTACTTCACGCACATCAAAATGACGCTTTATCTCGGGCGAATCCAGCAAGCGCAGCAAAACCGGATAAACCACAGGCGTGGCCGACTGAATGACCACCGGAACTTTGTGCGTGCCATGTACAGCCGGTGCTTCTGCGCGCGGTTCTTCCGCTTCTTCTTCCTTTTGAACGCGGCGGAAAAATATGTGAAACTCATCCTCGGAGATTTTTTCCGTGAAATGTTCCCAGCCTTCCTTTTCCATCACGCCGTAAAGCGGTACCGGCTCAAAACTTTGAACGATTTTCAAACCCTGACCTTGATCGAGTGTTTGTGCGGTTTGAATGATTTTTTGCAAGAAGAACCCCTCTAATTGGCGGGCATCTATTTCTTCAAATGACAACGATTCTACCCAAGTAGGTTTTTGCATGGCTTGCCATCCTTTCGAATTAATCTATGTTAAATAAATTGATTTCATTTTTACGAACAAAATACACATGGTATTCATTGTCCACCTTCTTTGTGTGGTACAAAAAGCCCAGTTTCCCCAGTACCGAATAAAGGGGAACAGGTTCGAAGGCCTGTTTCACCAAGAGTACACGGCCTTGCCCCAGCATTTTGGCCCTGGCCAAAATTATCGGCAAAAAAAATCCTTTGAGTTTGTGCGCCTCTACGGTCACGATTTTGTGTGTGCGCAACAGCGATTGCAAAATTTCCGTATTGTCTAACCGAAACGTTGCCGAATCGTTTGAAACGGCAGATTGCGCAATTTTCTTTATTTTTTGACCCGTTTTACCCGCGGAAAGTGCTTCCGGCAGATGAAACGGCTCGTTTGCTTGTTTGCTAAAATTCATAAGCACCACGTGTTAAATAAGTAAAACAAAAGTTAATAGTGATTAATTTAAAAAGCAAAAAAATCGGAAGACACAAAGTCTCCCGATTTTTTATCCCCATTAAACTAACTTTTTGGAGAAGTAGATTTTCTTGGCCAAATCCACAAAAACCAGCAATCCGCCCAAAATCATCATGCTGTCGGGTACCACGCGGAACCACAGCCAGCCCTTGAGCGGTTCGACGGCTTCACGCAAGCGGGCATAGTAGTAGCCCATGTTCTGCGAAATTTCCGCCTGATGAAATCCGACGATCATAGTCGGAATGGTAAAGATGAGCACACCAATGGTCAACAGCCAGAATCCCCAGGAAGAGAGTTTGGTATCCCATTGCAGGTTATTGGCCAACGAATTGGTACGCGCCGTCATGTAAATAAAAGCGATGGACAGATAGCCGAAGGCGCCCAGCAAGGCCACGTGCCCGTGCGGCATAATCAGATAGGTACCGTGTGCGTAATAATCGATGGTTGGAGTGTTAATGACCATACCGAAGAATCCGGCGCCGATCCAATTGAGAAAAGCCGAACCGGCCAGCCACATGAACACCGTGTTGAATTGGAATCCGGCTTCGCTGGCGTTCAGTTCACGCTGTTGCTTCCAGGCTTCGATCATCAACAGGGCCAGAGGCAGCGGTTCCAGAGCGGAGAAAATACCGCCGATAGCGATCCAGTACTGATCCAATCCCTGCCACCAATAATGGTGCCCCACACCCAGCGTTCCGCTGAGCATAATCAGGAACAGTTCGAAGAACATGGTGCGCACGGCTGCTTTGTGCGACACAAGGCCCAGACTTACCGTAAAGAAAGCCAGCACACCCGTAGCAAACAATTCAAACGTCAACTCTACCCAAAGGTGAATTACCCACCAGCGGTAGTAATCGTCGATGGTGTAGTTGGGCATAATTTTGTGCAAAGGCATCATTCCGGCGATGTACAGGGTGGCAATAGCGAAAGCCGACCAGATGATGGTACTGACCAACGGATTGTTGGTAGCCGCTTTTTTGATCAGCGAAATAATCAGCAAGAACCAGAACACCAGCCCCACAACGAGACCAATATCCCAGACACGTCCCAGGTTAATAAGCTCGCGGCCTTCGTTGCCCAGCCAGAACCAGACATCCCGCATTTGACCGGTGGCGCCCATGTACAAACCGACGATGCCGCCTACGGCCACGATGAGCAGGGCCCACCACAACACATCCACCAGCCAGGGGAATTTGTGGTCTTTGTTGGCCACCCACGGCGCAATAAGCAAACCGCCGACCAGCCAGCCTACGGCCACCCAGAGAATGGCCAACTGCGTGTGCATGGAACGCAAAGCGTTAAAGGGTAAAATGCTTTGCGAAATAATAAAATTCTTGCTCGGTTCGGTGTACAAGTGGGCCAAATATCCACCGATGAACAATTGCACCACAAACAAACCGGCCACAATCGGTACGTATTTTAAAAGCTTCTTTTGAGAAGGAAATAGATGGGTGATTTTCATCGGCTCGGAAAGTTCTTCACCTTTTCCTTTTTTAAACAGGAATTCATAACTCAGGAAAATAACCAGAATGGTGAGTGTCCACAACAGCAGGAATTCCCACAGAGAATAATAGTTGTTCACCCAGGTGTTGCCCTGATCCACCAATGGCTCGGGCGGCCAATTGTTCGACCAGGTGCGATCGGTACCCGGACGCAGCGAAGAAGCGACCAGTTGCGACCAATCGACAAAAGCGGCGATTTTTTTGGCCTCTTCGGGACGGATAATGCCGCCGGGGTAGGCACGTTCTTTGTCGCCATTCACTAACAAATCGACCAGATAGGCCACGTTCTTTTTAAAGGCCTCGGCCGAGGCAGCGGTGTACACCACTTTATCGGCATTCAATTGTGTTTGTTTGTGGAAGTCTTGCTTCACACGCTCTTTGACGGCACCGCGCTCGATATCGGTCAAATCTTTGTTCGCTTTGCCGTACATCATTTGGCCGTAAAAGTCGTAAAGGTACTCGGCGCGCTTGTGCATGAAGTCCGTACTGAAATCGGGCCCCATGTATGCGCCCATACCTAACAATGTCCCCCAGTCGGTCAAGTCGAATTCCTGAAAGTAACCTTTACCATCCACCACATCCTGATAGGTGTAAAGGACTTCGCCCGAATCCGAAACAACCTGTTGCGGAATGGGGGGCACTTCTTTTTGTAAGGTAGCCGTATAATAGATGAGAATGGTGACCATGAAAATAGCCACGATCCAGAAAGCAGAATACAGCCCCTTACGACTCATGAAACGGTCTAATAAGGTCATAGATCCTCCGTTTTAATACTACGTTTGTGTAGAAATTAAATGACTTAAAAAACCGCCTGCACGGCGGTAAAAATATTTGAACGTAATTAGTCTTTCCAAAATTCCACGGGCCAATCTTTGTCGATGGCGCGGTGCTCGCGATGTAAATACTCGCTGATTTCGTTGAGTTGGTCTTCGGGAATCAATTTTTCGGCTAAGGGGAAAAGAACACGTTCTTCGAAGCGCACATGACTTTCCAGCAATTCGGCGAATTCTTGTAAATTCTTTTTGAGGTCGCCTTTGCCCAACTCGATAAATTCGGCCAGCTCGGCAAAACGTTCGTGCTCGTCCAGCATGCGTCGCACATCCGCTTCGGCTTCCGGTTTTGCCAACAACGGATCCCGCAAGGTTTGTTCTTCCTGTTCAAAATGGTGCCGCAAATGTTTTTTGTACACCGAAAGGGCGTACTCGGCAGCCGGTTTCAAATCGATATCTTTGCTCAGCCCCTTCTTCAGGCGCAGAGCAATAACCAATGCATCGTGATGTTCAAACGATAATGTTTCCAAACTTGAATGACGTTTCATGGATTTTCCCCTTAGTTTTTGGGTAGTTTCTTATTCTACCTTGAAGTAGAATTTAATTATTATTTTTTGATGATGCAAAAATTATTTAGGGACAAAAAAATTCAGGGGACAGAGGGAGGATGGTTGAACCGTGTATTTGATGGCATTTGGTTACGGGTGTAAGGGTTAAGGGAAATCAGTGCCAATTTGTGTGGATCAGTGGCCGGAAAAGTTGAATTGTTGAGTAGTTGAATCGTTGAATTGTGCCACCACGAAGTGGTAGGCATCCCTTCGGATTGAATGGTTCAGGGGCAGCTTCATTCTGCGCGCAGATCACGCGGATTGGCGCGGATTTTTTTCTGCGAATATCTGCGAAATCTGCGAGAGGCC
>CAYXUS010000284.1:0-12673 GCA_964468415.1 uncultured Caldithrix sp. | reverse complement strand
CCTTTTTCATTTTTCCTTTTTCCTTTTTCATTCCCACCGTGCCACACGCCGGTGCCTCGATACGTCCCGGCAGGCGGGACTACTCGGCAACCGGGGGCCCGAGAAAGTGTTCCTGTTCCCGAACGCTCACCCGTTTGGTGGCCAGCATCCCTGCGGTAAAGTATTAAAGCAGCCCTACTGATCCTTCTTTCCGAAATCTTCATCCAGCGGAATGAAAGGCAAAATCAGAAAACCCGGAATCGTGGCGATCATTACCCAAACAAAGAAATGCTGGTAGCCGATCAATTCCTGCAGCCAGCCGGAGAACATGCCCGGCACCATCATACCCAGAGCCATAAATCCCGTGGCAATGGCAAAATGAGCGGTTTTGTAGCGTCCTTGCGAGGCGTAAATCATGTACAACATGTAGGCCGTAAAACCAAAGCCATAGCCAAATTGTTCGATGGCCACGCAGGCATTAATAATCCACAAATTGTCAGGCTGGGCGTAAGAAAGATACACGTAAACCACGTCCGGCAAATTGATGGCAATCGCCATGGGCCACAGCCAGCGTTTCAATCCGTGTTTGGCCGCTAAAAATCCGCCCAGCAGGCCGCCCAGCGTCAAAAACAAAATGCCGATGGTTCCGTAAACAAAACCGACCTGACCGGTGGTTAATGCCAGGCCGCCGGCTTCCTGCGCATCCAGTAAAAACGGAGAAGCCAGCTTCACCAGTTGAGATTCGGCCAGACGGTAGAGCAGCAGAAAGGCCAGAATCCAGCCGATGCCCTCTTTGCGGAAAAAGTCCGCAAAGGTATTGACAAATTCCTTGAAAATTTTAGAAGCCCCTTCGGTAAGTGCCGGGTAGTCGCTATCGGGATAGGGCAGGATAAATTTGTGGTACAAAAAGAAAAGGATGAACATAGCTGCCAAAAAGAAGAAAGTTAACGACCAGGCCAGAGGGATGTTCCCCGCCTGGGCCGAAAAACGAGCCATAGTGCGGTGGTTAATTTTGGGGTCAAGCTGAATGACAGCCAGAGCCGGAATGTTCCAGTTGCTTTTGTTAAAGGTTAAACGCGAACCGTACGCACTGCCTTCCAACAGCGAAATACTTTTATCCCCTTTGGTGCGCCCGAAGTTGATCACCACTTCGTTTTCTTTTTGTGGCACATTGGACAGGTAAAAGTAAATAAGTCCGATGTTTCCCACATAGTTGGAATTGTTCCGGGGAAGTTCCACTCCAAAGGTATGTTTTACCCAGTCGCCCAAAGGGCGGGAAACATGGCGTTGCCACCAGCTTTCCTGTGCTTTGTTACGTACCACATAGCGCTTGTCTTCCCGGGCAAAGCCGTGCTTAACGTTCCATTGACGCACAAAAGCCAGTAAAGAATCCACTTCGTGGCGGCTGCGCGGTTTGGCCGCAACCACCAGTTTGTCGGCCGGGTAATGCAAAATGCGCACTTCGCCTTGTTGCGGGGTTATCCGCAGGGAATCGGGGTTTAAGGGTTGCACAATGGCCGCCTGCGGATCGGCAACCACGTCCAGATTCACGCTGTGCAGTCCGGTGTGGCTTTCCAGATAGCCGGCCAGAATAATGAGCAACCCCTGACCGGTAATCATGGCAATGCGGTAAAATGTACTGCGAATTCCCACAAACCAGGCCTGTTGATATTCGGTTAAGCCCAGCATGTAAAAACCGTCGCAGGCAATGTCGTGCGTGGCCGAACTAAAGGCCAGCAGCCAGAAGAAGATTAATGTAAATTTGAAAAAGTTGGGCAGGGGAATGGTCAGGGCAATGCCCCCCAGTCCGGCTCCCAACAACAATTGCATGGCCACAATCCAGAAGCGTTTGGTTTTTACCAGATCGACCAGGGGACTCCACAAAGGCTTGATAACCCAGGGAAGATACAGCCAACTGGTGTACAGAGCGATATCGGTATTGGAAATACCCAATCGCTTGTACATGATCACCGAAACCGTCATTACGACGACGTAAGGAATGCCTTCGGCAAAATAGATGGTAGGAACCCACAGCCAGGGATTGCGACTCTTTTTCTTCATGCCTGTTCCATTTCCTGCTTTTGTAATCGGTTAAACGCAACAAGGTGAGGGGATGAGTTGTCCGCTTCACCTTTCGCGCATCAGTTTACTCAATAAATTTTTTTCAGCACACTGCCGGGGTAGTAGTGATACATGATCTCCTCGGAAGAATACCCTTTTAGCGACATGCCCAAAGCGCCGATCTGGCACATGCCCACACCGTGTCCCCAACCGGCACCACGATAAACAAATTCATCGGGAATTTCGGCATTTGAGGGAATGGTTTCAACTATTATTGCCGAACTGTACAAAAAGGAAGGGTGAAGCGCTTTGCGCACATCGTATTCCGAATTGATGGGCAGAATTTTTTCCTGATCCCGGGAATCGAGATAAACTATTTCCATTTTGTTGGCTCTTCCCGAGCCTCCCCGGGAGGTAATTTGCAGCATTTTAACCGCTTTTGCCGCTACCGCGAAGTGGCGGTTCAAATGGGCGGTTAATTCCTGTTGCGAAATGTGCACCGTCCAGCGAAAATAGTGGCCTTCTTCATCCACACTCCCCAGGTACTTCTTCAGTTGCGATTCCGGCACCACATGCGGCGAACAGAACGTGTGCGGCACCTGGGACAGCCAATGTTTCAAGTTATTTTCGTCCGAAAGCGGTTTGCGCCATTCCGGCGGTTCTTGTTCGGCATCGGCTTTAATTCGGGTGTAAGGGACCGGATCGGACGGCCAGATATTTTCGAAAGCTTCCATTACGCCGCCGCAGCTTTTGGAATAACGAGCGTCGCAAATTTTATCATCGTACAAAAGCACCAACCCGCGGGTATTCAAAGTGCCCTGCACCGATTGCTCGCTGAGAAAGGTGGTTCCCTGATAACGCTGGCAGCAGTCGTCGTTGCACACATCCATGCCCAGGTGGCGGTGTTTTTGTTCCACATTGGCCAAAAGCCAGCTGCGTGCGGCAATGGTTTGGGCCTCCAGCAAAGCCACGGGGCATTCGGCCCCCATTTCCGAAGTGGCCACACACATCAAATACTTTTCCAGCGGAAGCGCATTAATCACGATCAGGCGTTTTTCGTAAAGGCGAAAGATAAGCGTTTCGGGCAGGGTGACATTGATGTATTTTTGCCAATGGAAATTCCGTCCGGCGATGACGTTCTTTACGACGGCGCCCTGCGCAGGCCGCAGACCATCGCTTTTGAAAACCGGAAAAAGCCGGGCTTCGTTCGGGGCCAAAAACGTCTTTTCTGCCAGCTTAATTTGAATTCCGCGCTCGTTTACTCGAAAAAGAATTTCCGTACCGGCATCGATCAAAAATGATTGTCCCGAAAATTCCAGTTGATATTCTTCGTCTTTCGGAACCTGCACGTGAAGCGATGTAAAATCATCTTCCGGCAGAACAATGCCCACATGAATCGTGGGCTCTTCTTTAGGAATGGTATTGGGTTCTAACATTTATTCCTCAAAAATATTAAATAGCGTTTCAATGCGAAAACAAATTTGGGCAGGGCTGCAAATTCGTCCCCGTCCCCAAATCATTTACTTTGTGTAATGCAAATAGGCATCGATCCCCGCGCCAAGGGCAGGGGCCTCGCGCAACCGGGAGGTAACCACAAAGGTTTCGGGCTGCGCGTAGTGGGTTTTGGCCCGCTCATCCAGAACCGGAGAGGCCTGAATGTGCCGCGCCAATTGTTCAAACAAAGGTGCTTTTAGAACCTTTTGTCCGGCCGGGGAATCCAGCAGTTCGCCCAAACGCTGCCCCAGAATAATCCGATCGAACAAGAGTCCTTTGTAAGGATGTTCGGACGAAAGCGCGGGGCGGTTCGGGTTAACGAAGGTGAACAATCCCTGCCAGCCGGCAAACAACGTGGTGATGCGCTCAAAGAGAAGCAATGCCAAATTCTTTACGACCAGATCAAAGGTCTTGCGCGCGGCTTCGTCCCCGTTTGCGGCCAGGGCGGCAATTTGCAAAGGATAAACTTTTTGCGCATTTAATTCGGCAACTTCTTTCCCGGCGAATTCGGCATACAGTGCCTGAATGCCACCGGCCGAAGCAAAACGTTCCAGCGACCGTCCGTCATCGCTTTTCATTTCCCAGCTTTTGGCCATCCAGGGCTTTATTTGGTCGAAAAAGACCAGTTCGCCTTTTAATTTCAGGGCGTCGGCCACTCCGGTTCCGCCGCCCAGGTAGTAAGCGTTTTGCACATCGCGGAACAAACCATCCGAAGAATAATTCTCGCCAATTCCGCAATAGTCCGCATCGCTTCCGATGCGATGGATAGGGGCCACCAGCCCGATCTTTTTCAGGGCCAGGCGCTCTTCTAACATGGAAGCGTAATTTAAAATGCGCGGCCCGTTGGCAACTACCTCAATTCCGCGCTGATCGGGCGTTTTTAAGCCCGGCATGCCAATGCCGATCAAAATTTGATGATTGCCGGTTTGCTCCACCAGTTGTTCGATGACCACGGCCGTTGCTTCCACGTACACAGCCCCTTGTTGTTTTTCTTCGGCGGTGAGATTAATTTTGCCCTCATCGCGTTCTTTAAGCTGAGTAGGGATGTCAACCGGTTTAAAATGGGAAACATGTCCCGGAATTTCGGAATACGACTTTTCCGCATGGGCCGTGCCCAATGTAAACGTTTGCTCGTCGGTTACCAGAACCTGATAGGCGCTAACCTTGGTTGCGCCGCCATCAATTCCTAAAAGTAAAAAGTTCGATTTTTCTTCCAAAGCAATTCCCTTATTTAATCGTTATTCGTTTTTCGTATTTTGCGTAAACGTATCAGGCCCCATTCGGAATTAATCCGAACTCGGGGCTTACCCTTCACAAAATTACTTGCCTTGTTCGTTCATTTTAATGCGTCGTTTAATAGCTTCGGCCCGCATGAAATCTTTGGCTTCATCGTTGCGATCGATCGTGGCCTGATCAATGCTGTGGTCTGTGCCACCGGCATGACGTACCACTTCGTAAATGGCTTCCCACACCCGGCCAATGCGATGCCGCTCGCTGACCTGCAACACCATGTTGTAATCTTCGCCGTAATTACGGGCAAAAGGCTCTTCGTTCATGCTAAAACCGATTTCGCGAATCAGCTGGATGGGCAGGGAACGGGGAGCACCCGCACCATTGACGCGCAAAAGATTGTTCCGACCGTTCTCTTCCGTCCATTCGTCATGGGTTACCACCGGAAGATCTTTCATGCGAAAGTAGCGCCCGTCTTCCTCCAACTGCCAAACTTCGTACGAACCAATAACCATGCCGACTTTGGGATCGCTATCGTAAACTTCAAGGATTTTTTCCACGGCATCCGGTTTTAAGCGATCGTCGGAATCCAATTGAACGTAATATTCGCCGCGTGCAATTTCCGCGCCCATATTCAAACAAAAGCCGATGTTGTTGATATCGTAAACCAGCATGCGCACTTCCGGCCTGGTCGCGTCGTATTTATCGCCGCCTTTCATGTAGCGTTTGATCTCGGGAATGGTCGGATCATCCGGGCCTCCGTTGACAATCACGATCACTTCCACCTGCTGCACGGTTTGCGCCTGTACGCTTTCGATGGCTTTACCGATGAACTCCGGACGATTGTTTACCGGAATAATGACCGAGGCTTTAAGTGTGGCCTCCTGCGGAGGGGCAGGGCGGGGGGTGTAAAACGCGCCGGGCGCCAAATAGGCGTTAATGCGTTTCAGGTGCTCGGTCAAAACGCTTTCCGCTTCCAGCTGGCTTTCTTTACTGGCCAGCAGATAATCGAATACGTTGTGCGACTTGCCCTGGGCCACCACGCGGTACAACGAGCCGGCGTAACGGTTGGCAATGTGCACCAGTTCGCTTTTTTCGGAAAGCCTTAGGCGTAAATCGTAAAGCGTGTTGAATTTTAACGATGCGTCTGCCAGGCCTACCTGCTCCAGAGCCGATTTACGATAAAAGAAAACCCGTCCAAAATCCTGATTATCGCGCACGCGACCAATATGATGCTTGAGCAAATGCAATTCCTGCACAACACCGTCGGTTTCCAATTCGTAGTCGGCGTAAATCATGCCAGCCTTTTTGTTGCGTTTCATGGCGTGTAAAAACAAATCGATGGCCGCCTGTTTTAATTGAATCTCGGTTTGACGGTTGTTAATGTACAAAATAAAAGGGCTGTTGGCCTGGCGGAAGGCCTTGTTTAGCGCTTCGCCCAATGTTTTTCCCTGCACAACCTGCACAGGAGTATCGGAAAGAGCCTCTTGCTGCAAGAGCGGTTGCGGGGCAAACGAAGCATCTTCGGCTAAAAAGATGATTTCGAATTGTTTGTTGGTTTGTTTGGCCAATGTGGCAATGGCAGGACGTAAACGTTGTTCGTCATCCTGATGGAGTAGTACGGTAACATTAAGTTCTGACATTCAAAACTCCTTTATTGGTTTCAATTATTTTCATTTACAAAATATTTCCCGAAGGAAGTGAAATTTTACCTAATACAATAAATATTTTTTGCGGATTTCTTTGAATCGTTCCAGTTCCGGCTGCCACTTTTGTACGATTTTTTCCACCGGAACACCCTGTTGCAAATCTCTGGTAATCCAATCGCAACCCATCACTTTGTTAAACATTTGTACACGCTCGGGATGGGCAAACAAATCATGCTCCGGGTACAGCTTTAGCGACGTTTGCATGATGTACAAACCCGTCAAATAGGAATTAAAGGTCTCAAAATCGGTAATGTGAAGCTGCACCCCCTGACACACTTTCCCTTTGTAATGGGCGTAATACGGCTTAAAATACAATGGCCGAAAAATGACGCCGGGCAAATGCAAAGCGTTAAGGGCCTCGGCGAATTGGTACCCGTCCACCCACGGAGCTCCGACAATTTCAAAGGGAGAGGTGTAGCCCACGCCTTCGGAAAGGACGTGCAATTCGCCAAAAGTTCCCGTGGCGCCCATGTAAAGCACCGTTTCCCAATGGGGCACATGGGGGGAAGTGGGCACCCAGAGCAGTCCCGTATCTTTCCACAGCATGGAACGTTTCCAGCCCTTCATGGGAATAACCTGCAATTTGCAGTGAATACCAAATTCATTATTGAACAGGCGGGCCAATTCGCCAATGGTCATCCCGTAGCGGTAAGGAATGGGAAACATGCCCACAAATGACTCAAATCCGGGCTCGACCAGATTGCCTTCTACCTTTTCGCCGCCAATGGGATCGGGACGATCTAAAATAATGACTTCCTTGTCAAATTCGGCCGCAGCCTCCATCACTTTGGCCATCGTGTAAATGTAGGTGTAACCACGTAAACCGATGTCTTGAATATCGACGAAAATCACATCGACGGAATCCAGCATGTTTTTGGTGGGTTTGCGATGTTTGCCATACAGGCTAAACACCGGCACGCCCGTGTGCGGGTCCACCTCGTCCGCTACTTTTTCGCCGGCGTATATCGCGCCACGAATGCCATGTTCCGGCCCAAACAGGGCAGTGAGATGAATATCCGGATCGGCCGCGAACAAATCGGCCGTGCTTTGCAGTCTGGAATTCACACCGCTGGGATTGGTAAGTAATCCGACGCGCTTACCCTTAACCAGATGCTTGTAATTTTGCAAGAAATTTTCAACGCCCAGGGTAACTGTTGCTTTTTTCTCATGAACACATGGCGACGGAGCGGTACGCAATTGGGGAGAGCAGGAGAGAGAAAATAGCGTAAAAACAAGCCCCAATCCGGCGAATAATTTCTTCATAATAAACGAGTTCCCATCTTAGTTGATTAAGAAACCAAACAAACTCAAAAAAGATAACAATATCTGATTATAAATACAACCCCTTTTCCGGGTGAATCGCAGCAACAAGCACAAAAAAACGCAGAAAGGAAAAGCGGCTTTTCATAATACAAAACCGCCTTACCACAGTGATTTAGTTTTAATTGCTTTCAATCTTTTACTTTCTCCGTGTCACAGAACAAAAAAGCCAAAATATTTTGTAAAAAAGTAAAAAAACACTTTACCTCTTACTATTTTTTTTCATAAATTTGTGTTGTCTTGTTTTCTTTTCAGAATAGGATTACAAATTCAAAGTGGGGAGTTTTGTTATGAGCGCAAAAATTATTACGTTAACCCGGCATATCATCGAAGAACAGCGTAAGTATCCGTATGCCACCGGTAAATTTACCGACCTGATGAACGACATCGCATTTGCTGCCAAAATAATTTCGTACAACGTCAACAAAGCCGGGTTGCTTGATGTTCTGGGCGAAACCGAGAACATAAACGTGCAAGGAGAAGTGGTCAAAAAGCTGGACATTTTTGCGCATGAAACCTTTGTGAAAGCGTTAGATCACAACGGGCACACATGCGTAATGGCTTCCGAAGAAGAAGAAGACATTATTCCCATACCGGAAGAATATCCGCTGGGCAAATACGTGGTTGCATTTGATCCGCTGGATGGCTCATCCAACATTGATGCCAACGTAAGCGTAGGTACCATTTTTTCCGTTTACAACCGCGTAACCCCCGAAGGGCGTCCCGGCAAACGGGAAGACTTTTTACAACCGGGCTATCGTCAAATTTGTGCCGGTTACGTCATTTACGGTTCCAGCACGATGCTGGTTTACACTACGGGAAGCGGCGTGTATGGTTTTACGCTGGATCCCAGTTACGGAGAATTTGTTTTGTCGCATCCCAACATTCGCATTCCCAAAAAAGGCAAAATTTACAGTGTGAACGAAAGCTACTACGGCTATTGGGACGAACCCATTAAGCAATACATTCAATACATCAAACAAATCGACGGGAATTCCGGCCGCCCAATGAATTCCCGCTACATTGGCTCGCTGGTTAGCGATTTCCATCGCAATTTGCTGTATGGTGGAATTTTCCTTTACCCGCCCAGCAGTAAAGCGCCCAAAGGGAAATTGCGTTTGCTGTACGAAGCCAATCCGCTGGCCTTTATTGTGGAGCAGGCCGGTGGTATGGCCATTGACGGCCACCGAAGAATTTTGGACATTCGGCCCGAAGGCCTGCATCAGCGTGTTCCCCTCTACATCGGTTCGGAAGAAGACGTAAAGATGGTCAAATCATTTTTGGATGGGAAACACGATTCGCAGAAAAAATAAGAAAAGCACAAAAAACTAAAAAGAGGGCCGTACTTCACACCGAATGCGGCCTTTAAAAATTCTTTGTATCCATATCGGTACAATTCATATATTCCCTGTCACAAACAGTGCAAAAAAAAGTTGACAAATGAAACGAAAATACGTGCAGTGGTACATTTTTGTGATTTTTCTGATTGCTGGCGTCGGGTGCTCTTCGACGGTACGGTTCGCGCAAAACGATTCATTGCAAGCCGATAGCGGGGCAACGGCTCACTTTCGGGTGGGACAACAATTCGTGGGAATGTGTTCCTATTACGCCACGCAATTCCACGGGAAAAAGACTGCCAACGGCGAAATTTACAACATGCAGGCTTTAACGGCAGCGCATCGTACGCTTCCTTTCAATACGATTATTGAGGTCGAAAATTTGTCGAACGGCAAAAAGGTGCGCGTTCGCGTAAACGACCGGGGTCCTTTTAAAAAGGGGAGAATTCTCGATGTTTCGTTAAAAGCCGCCAAAGAATTGGGGTTGCTGCAAAGCGGTACCGCCAGGGTCAAGATAACGATTATTCAATTAGGAAAAAGTAAACATAAATAAATCGATATGGAGGTATGAATGGCACATGTAGTTTTGACGGACGATAATTTCGACGCGGAAGTTTTAAAATCGGATATTCCCGTTTTGGTAGATTTTTGGGCAGAGTGGTGCATGCCTTGTAAAATGGTAGAACCCATTGTGGATCAGATTGCGCAGGAATACGCGGGCAAATTAAAGATCGGCAAAGTTGATGTGGACAGCAATCCCCAAATTTCCATGAAATACGGCATTCGTTCTATTCCGACCCTATTGATTTTTAAGAACGGTCAGCCTGTAGATCAAATTATTGGCGCCGTACCCAAGAAGAATATTTTACAGAAATTATTGCCGCATTTGTAAAATACAGAAATCTGTTAATTAAAGAAGAGCTTTAAAATATTTAAAGCTCTTCTTTTGTTTTAAGGGGTGTAAACTATGGCGCTTCCTGTTTTTACGCACGCGGAATTTTACAAAACCGTGGTGCAAATAAAAGATTTACCCAAACCGGTGTATCCCGAAGCGGCTTTCATTGGTCGCTCAAACGTGGGTAAATCGTCTCTGATTAATGCCATTTTGAATAAAAAGAATCTGGCACGGACCTCGTCTTCTCCCGGCAAAACCCGCGGACTGAACTACTATTTGGTGGATCGCAAATATTTTTTTGTTGATTTGCCCGGTTACGGCTTTGCTAAGTTTCCCAAAAAAGAACGCATGAAGTGGCAGAACTTGATTGAGACGTATCTTCTCGAAGCCGAGAAGTTGAAAATCATCGCGCTGCTTATCGACAGCCGGCACGATCTATTGGACAACGATCTGGAGATGGCCCGCTGGCTGCAATATCATGAATTGCCCTTTTTTATTGCGCTGACCAAAAGCGACAAGCTCTCCAAAAATCAATTAACGACTAAAATCAAAATGTTTAACGAGTATTTTCCGGATCACCACGTCTTACCTTTTTCTGTAAAGGACAAAAATTTGATTAAGAGCACGGCGTTGTTTATTAAAAAATTTTTAAGTTAATTGTTACATTTTAAATGACTTGATCGGAAATGGAATTGCCCGTATTTTAAATTATCGTCGTAAAGTCTTTGTGATTCGGTTTATTGACGGATAAGGAGATCACCTTGGCAAAAAATAACCCCGACATTTTAAAATCATCGTTCGATTTTGCTTCGCAACTGGCACGTCAGAACAAAGAATACTGGGAAAAAGAAAAGGAAACGATACTTCGGGAACGGCAAACCATTTATCAGGGAGGCGGACCCAAAAATATTGAACGACAGCATGCCAAAAATCGGCTGACCGCACGCGAGCGTATTAAATACCTTCTGGACGATGGCAGTCCGTTTTTCGAATTGGGCACTTACGCCGCCTTCGAGATGTATCAGGAGTGGGGAGGTGCTCCGGCAGCCGGTACCGTTTGCGGACTGGGCTACGTGGAAGGTCGCCTGGTGATGATTATCGCCAACGATGCTACGGTAAAGGCCGGTTCTTTTTTCCCCATGACTGCCAAAAAAGTAATTCGTGCCCAGACCATTGCCTACAAGAACCACATTCCCACGATTTATCTGGTTGATTCCGCCGGAATTTTTCTGCCATTGCAAGAAGACGTTTTTCCCGATCAGGACGATTTCGGTCGGGTTTTTTATTTAAATGCGCGTATGAGTGCCAAAGGCATTCCGCAAATTACGGCCATCATGGGCATGTGCGTAGCCGGTGGTGCTTATTTGCCGGTAATGACCGACAAGATATTGATGACTGAGGGCAGCGGCCTGTTTCTGGGCGGACCGGCCCTTGTAAAGGCAGCCATCGGGCAGGTGGTGTCTGCCGAGGAATTAGGCGGGGCAACCATGCACGCCGAGATAAGCGGAACCATCGATTTTAAGGAACCGAACGATCCCGCTGCCTTAAAACATATCCGGAAGTTGGTTCGTCAGATGGGAACTCCGAAACCGTCTCCCATTCGTAAAATAGAAAGCCGTGATCCGCGCTATCCCATTGGCGATTTGTACAAAATTATGCCCTTTAATCCTACACAAGAATACGACACGCGAGAAATTATTGCCCGTCTTGTGGACAAATCGGAATTCATCGAATACAAAAAAGATTACGGACAAACCCTGCTTTGCGGCTATGCACACATCGGCGGTTATCCGGTGGGCATCATTGCCAATCAAAAAAAACACATCCGCCGCAAAGGTAAGCCCCCGGAATTCGGCGGAGTGATTTACACCGAAAGCGCCGAAAAGGCCGCCCGCTTTATCATGGATTGCAATCAGAACACGATTCCTCTGTTGTTTATTCACGATGTAAATGGGTTCATGGTCGGTAAAGAGGCGGAGCAGAGCGGCATTATCAAGGCGGGAGCCAAGCTGGTCAACGTCGTTTCCAATTCCGTAGTGCCCAAAATTTCATTAATCATCGGCGGCAGTTTTGGAGCCGGCAACTACGCTATGTGCGGTAAGGCGTACGATCCGAATTTTATTTTTTCCTGGCCAACTTCCAAATATGCGGTGATGGGCGGCGCACAGGCGGCAAATACCTTGCTGGATTTAAAGGTGCGCCAATTGGAACGGTCCGGTAAAAAGTTGAGTGATGAAGAAAAAAATGAACTGCTGCAGACGATCAGCAAAACTTATCTGGATCAGATGAACCCACGTTACGCCGCAGCCCGTTTGTGGGTGGATGAGCTCATCTTGCCGGAAGAAACACGCGATCGTTTGATTGCTGCCTTACAGGCCGTGAGTTTAATTCCCGAATTCGAGCCTTTTAATCCGGGAGTAATTCAAACATGAACCAAGCTTTTCAAACCATTAAAACAGAGGTTGCGCGCTGTGTTGGGACGATTACATTAAACCGCCCGGAAAAGCGCAACGCCATTAATGCTTTGATGGTACGGGAACTGGATCGGATTCTCGATAGCTGGAAAAACGATCCTTCTGTTAAAGTGATCGTGTTGCAAGGCGAGGGAAAAGCGTTTTGCAGCGGTGCCGATTTGGCCTATTTGCAAA
>CAYXUS010000283.1:0-11061 GCA_964468415.1 uncultured Caldithrix sp. | reverse complement strand
AAGAATTTCGCCAGTTCATCCGCGAAGACATTCGCCTGGCGCCACTGTTGTTGGACAACAAAACGCAGGTACAGCGGCTGTTGGCCTATTACATGGGCAAGAATACGCAGGATCGGCAGGAATTTATTATCGACAACCTGCGGGTGGAAAAAGATCTGGTCATGGAAACGGCGTGAAGGGAAGGCTGGGGCTGGAGACTTGGAACTGGCTCCAAAGGAGTCCCTTCGGGAGAACTGGCTCCGTCACGAAGTGATCCCTTTGGGAAAGGAGCCCCTTCGGGAGAATTGGGAATTGCACCGCGCGTAAGGTTTAATCGAAGACAGAACAAAAATGAAACGGGAACGAACATAAACGACCATTTGGTGTGAGAATCACTGTTTTTGAAAGGAGTTTGGGAATCCCATGGCGGACACACCGAAAAAGAGCAAGCAAGAAAAACAGCAAACAACCATAGAACACTCCAACCACAACGGGCTGAACGGCGAGGCCATTCAGAGCACTACCCACGTGCAGGATTTGTACAAAGACTGGTTTCTGGATTACGCCTCGTACGTAATTCTGGAGCGTGCCGTACCGGCTCTGAACGACGGTTTAAAACCCGTACAACGCCGCATTTTGCATTCCATGAAGCGCATGGACGACGGACGCTTCCACAAGGTTGCCAACATCATTGGCCACACCATGCAATTCCATCCCCACGGCGATGCGGCCATCGGCGATGCGCTGGTTAATTTGGGACAAAAAGAACTACTCATCGAAACGCAGGGCAACTGGGGCGATATCCGCACCGGCGACAGCGCCGCGGCTCCCCGTTACATTGAAGCCCGCCTCTCCAAGTTTGCGCTGGAAGTGGCCTTTAATCCCGATACCACCGAGTGGCAGCTTTCCTACGACGGGCGCCAAAAAGAACCGGTGCATTTGCCCATGAAGTTTCCGCTGGTTCTGGCGCAGGGGGCGGAAGGCATTGCCGTCGGGCTTTCCACCAAAATTTTGCCGCACAATTTTAACGAACTCATCGAAGCCAGCATCGAAATTCTTAAAGGCAACGAAGTGCAAATCTTTCCGGATTTTCCCACCGGCGGGCTGATCGACGTAAGCAATTACAACGATGGCAAACGCGGCGGACGTGTGCGGGTGCGGGCCAAAATCGAAACCGTGGACAAACAAACGCTGGCCATCCGCGACGTGCCCTACGGGGTCACTACCTCGTCGCTGATCGATTCCATCATCAAGGCCAACGACAACGGAAAGATCAAAATTAAACGCGTGGTGGACAACACGGCCCAGGAAGTGGAAATTTTGGTGGAATTGCAGCCCGGCACCTCGCCCGACGTAACCATTGACGCCCTGTACGCCTTTACCGATTGCGAAGTTTCCGTTTCGCCCAATTGCTGCGTGATTTACGAAGACAAACCCCGTTTCATGAGCGTAACCGAACTGCTCAAAGCTTCCACGCAGCACACGGTGGCCCTGCTCAAACGCGAGTTGGAAATCAAAAAAGCCGACCTTTCCGAAAAACTCTTTTTCTCTTCGCTGGAGAAAATTTTCATCGAAAATCGTATTTACCGCGACATCGAAGAATGCGAAACCTGGGAAGATGTTCTGGAAACCATCGACAAGGGTCTGGAGCCGTTTAAACCGCAGCTTTTGCGCCAGGTTACCCGTGACGACATCATTCGCCTCACGGAAATCAAGATCAAACGCATCTCCAAATACAATTCGTTCAAAGCCGACGAGCTGATCCGCCAATTGCAGGACGACATCGCGCAGGTGGAACATCATCTGGCGCATCTGACCGATTACGCCATTGATTATTTTAAGCACCTGCAAGAAAAATACGGCAAGGGTCGGGAGCGCAAGACCGAAATTCGTGCCTTTGACGACATTCAGGTTACGCGCGTTGCGGCTGCCAACCAAAAGTTGTACGTCAATCGCAAAGAAGGCTTTATCGGCTACGGTTTGAAGAAGGACGAATTCGTCAGCGAGTGTTCGGACATCGATGACATCATTGTCTTTCGCAAGGATGGCAAGTTTTTGGTCACGCGCATTTCCGACAAAACATTTGTGGGTAAAGACATCATTCACGTGGCCGTGTGGAAGAAGGGCGACCAGCGCATGACCTACAACATGATGTATTACGACAGCAAATCGGGCAAAACATACGCCAAGCGTTTTAATGTTACGGCCGTCACCCGTGATCGCGAATACGATTTGACCCGCGGCGGAAAAGATTCGAAGGTGCTTTATTTTTCGGCCAATCCCAACAGCGAATCGGAAATTGTGACCGTTACGTTAAGTCCCTCCTGCAAAGCGCGCAAAAAGAAATTCGATTACGATTTTGGCGAGCTGGCCATTAAAGGACGCGGGTCGCAGGGCAATGTGGTTACCAAATGGCCGGTGCGCCGCGTGGTGCAAAAAGAAGTGGGCGAATCGACCTTGGGTGGGCTGGACATCTGGTACGATCCCATTGTGGGACGCCTGAACAGTGAGGAACGCGGGCGCTACCTGGGCAAATTCGACAACGGCGACTTGATTCTCGTAATCACCAAAGACGGCAATTACGAATTGACCAATTACGAGTTCACCAACCGTTACGATCCGGACAATGTGATGGTGCTGGAAAAATTCGATCCGGAGACCGTGATTTCCGCAGTGCATTACGACGGCGAGAGCAAGAATTTTTACGTGAAGCGTTTTAAGATTGAAACCCAAACCGTGGGTAAATTGTTCTCCTTTATCAGTCCGGCCAAAGGGTCGCGTTTGGTGGTGGCCACCACCGAAAAGGAACCGGTGATTGAATTGGAATATTTAAAAGGGCGGCCCAAAAAGGAATTCAGTGAAAAGCTGAAACTGACCGAATTGGTGGACGTAAAAGGTTGGAAGGCACGGGGTAACCGTCTGAGCCGTTTTCAGGTGACCTACGTTGGGTTGGCCGATGCGGCAAACGAAGAAGAGGAGCTTCCGCCGGAGGCAAAGGGCTCTGCCGAGCAGTTGAGTTTGTTTGACAAATAAAATTAGCGTTCATCACAAAAAAAAGATTCCGCGGCGTACAAAGGAACGAACTTCAGGCGTTGTTCCGGTAAGCGCGCAAAGGGCTGAGAAGAGCACACATAGCCCACCGGAACGTTGGGGAATTCTTTCAATAAAAGATGTAAACTTTTCAGGCGCCCGGCCTTGCCGCTTTTCACCTCAATCGGACAAATTTGCCCGTTGTTTACCGTAAGAAAATCCACTTCGGCCGAACTGCTTTTTGCCTCTCTGGCCCAAAAATAAAGCTCTCCTTTTTTACAGGCAATAAGCTGCTGTGCTACAAATTGTTCGGCCAATGCACCGTTGTAAATAGCCAACAAATCTTCTTTGTTAAATTCCTCGTGAATTCTGATTCCGCTAATGAATTGCATTAATCCGATGTCCAGAAACGCTGCTTTGAATTTACGTTCGTTTGCCGATGCTCCCAATGGCAAACCTGCCGGTGAAGCGGCCGGTATTTTGTACACAAGACGCGCCATTTGCAACAGATCAAACGCCTTTTTAATCGTGGGCGAAGTAAAACCCTCCGCCAGACGGTTGTACTTAATCCTTTGGCCTACCGATTTTGCGCTATTAAGAAGCACCGCGTTTAAACAACGTTTATCCGCAAAAGGCGCGTATTTGGCAAAATCTTGGCGAAAGGTTTCGATAAGTTCTTCGTGTATTTCAAAAACGCTTTTGTAATTTTTCGTTTCCAGATACACACGCACCGCTTCGGGCATTCCTCCGACCAGAAAATACTCCTTAACATTTTGAAGCAGCAAGCGATGGGCAGTCTCGCTAAGTGTCGGCTGCGGATCTGCCAGAAGCTTTACCAACTTTTCTTTGCCGGTTGCCCAAAGAAATTCGTTAAACGTTAGAGGGTACATCTCCATAAATTGAACCCGGCCAACCGGAAAAGAGATAGCCTTCAGTGCAAATTCCAACAATGACCCAGCGGCAATGACATGTAATTCGGGAAGGTCTTCGTAAAAATAACGTAAAGCCATTAAAGCTCTGGGGCAGCTTTGAATTTCATCGAAAAATAAAAGGTCTTCACCGGGCGTAATATCGGCGTTCAAAAACAATTCCAGTTCGGCCAAAATACGGGTAATGTCCAGATTTTTTTCGAATATGGCATGCACATCCAGATTCTTTTCAAAATCTATGACATGAATGTTGCCCGAAAAATGATTTTTGCCAAATTGTAAAACACTGTACGTTTTACCTACTTGCCTTGCGCCGCGAAGGATTAATGGCTTTCTTAATTCGGAGGTTTTCCAATTTAACAATTTTTTATCGATAAAGCGTTTCATACGTATTCCCCATTTTAAAAATACAAGGTTAAAATAAAAAGATACTTTTAAAAATACAAGGTTATTTTTAAAGCCCGCCTTTCAAAATACAAGGTTATTCTGCAAACCGGGCTCATTTTAAAATGTTTTTGAATTTTCCGCCTTATTATTTGTACTTTCTTTTGTTCACAAATAAAAATATTTAACCGGAAAGGAGCCGAAATGAAAGTATTGTCATTCGTTTTATTGGGCGGGCTTGTCCTTTTTTCCACGTTGCAGGCGCAAACGCCGCAAAAAACGCAGGACGAATGGGCGGTGCCCGTGAAGCGTGCTCAGGCGTGTATTCAATTGTTGCAACAGGGCAAATACGACAGCGTGCAGACCTATTTTGATGCCAACATGAAACGCGCCTTACCGGCCGACAAACTGCAAAGCATGTGGAAAACCCTGCAGGAACAAACCGGTGCATTTCAGGAAACGGCAGGCATACGCACCGAGATGCTGCGAACCTACCACGTCGTTTGCGTGACTTGTGTGTTCAAGGAAGGCAAGCTGGATGCCAAGGTGGTATTCAACGACAAAAACAAAATTGCCGGATTGTTTTTTGTGCCCCATCGCGAATCCGGTTCGTACAAGGCGCCTGCCTATGTAAATCCCAAAGCGTTTACCGAGATCGACACTTTGAAACTACCCAATCGCTGGCATTTACCGGCAAGTTTAAGTTTACCTGACGGCGGGGGCCCTTTCCCCGCCGTTGTCTTGCTGCACGGTTCTGGTCCCAACGATCGTGACGAGACCATCGGCCCCAACAAGCCGTTCCGCGATTTGGCCTGGGGACTGGCCAGCCGCGGCATTGCCGTGTTGCGCTACGAAAAACGTACCCGCGTTTATCCCAACATCATTTCTTTGACACACGGAAAATTTACGGTAGTTGACGAAACCATAGATGATGCGCTTTCTGCGGTAACCTTGCTGAGGCGCAATCCGAAAATCGACGGGCAAAAAGTCATTATTCTGGGGCACAGCTTGGGCGGGATGCTGGTGCCGCGCATAGCCGCTACCGACAAACGCGTAGCCGGATTCATCATCATGGCCGGAGCGGCGCGCCCCATAACGGAACTGATGAAGGAACAATACCGCTACATCTTTCTTTTGGACGGCACCCTTACGGAGGCGGAATCCCAAAAATTGCACGCATTGGATTCGTTGGTTGCCCTTACGCAATCGTTGCCTTACCTTAACAAAGCGAACCCCACCTCGCTCGTGTTGGGTGCTCCGCCGGCCTATTGGAAAGATTTGCTGCATTACCATCCTCTGCAATATGCGGAGCGCATGCACAGACCGGTGTTGGTGCTGCAAGGCGGCAAAGATTATCAGGTAACGTTAACGGATTTCAATTTGTGGAAAACGCATTTGCAATCCGATTCGCAGGCTTCCTTTAAGTTTTACCCTCGTTTAAACCACCTTTTTATGGTTTGCAGCGGCAAGCCCTCCCCGTCCGATTACGAAAAGCCCGGGCACGTAGCCAAACAGGTCATCGAAGATATTGCCCGCTGGATTAAGGATTTCTAAACAAGAATCGTTGCTCTTCTCTATTCTCACTTTCTTTCCTTCCCCAAAAACTGTAAATTCATTTTTTACCGGAATCGGATCACCAATTAATGAAAGGCCTATCGTGGAGTTTAAGGAACCGTTGCTTCCCGGTGTGTTGATTAAGCGGTACAAACGCTTTCTGGCCGATGTAAAATTAAAGGACGGCACTGTCGTTACTGCGCACTGTCCCAATTCGGGGAGTATGAGAACCTGCGATCAACCGGGCTGGGAAGTGCGTCTGAGCCGATCGGCCAATCCCAGACGTAAATTGCAATACACCTGGGAGATGGTGCACAACGGAAAGTGCTGGATAGGAATTAATACGATTTTAGCCAATAAAATTGTGGTGGAGGCAATTACTAAGGGAATTATTACCGAATTGCAGGGTTATTCGACGTTGCAGACCGAGCGAAAATACGGTACGAATAGTCGAATCGATGTCTTGCTTTCCGAGGGGGAACACCAGTGCTTTGTGGAAATTAAAAACGTAACGTTGGTAGAGGAAGATGGTTTCTACCGCTTTCCGGATGCGGTAACCAAACGAGGGCTAAAACATCTTCATGAATTGATGGCAATGGTCGATCAGGGGCATTGTGCCGCGCTGTTATTTGCCATTCAGCGCACTGACGGTACCATTTTCAAACCGGCCGATCATATCGATCCTGCGTATGGCCAGGCACTTCGCAAGGCGCACGCCAGAGGGGTAAAAATTTTACCCTATTTAGCCGAAGTCTCGCCGCAAAAAATTGAGATTATCCGCCGTGTGGATTATTCTTTGGAGTAAGTATGACGCAGCGAATCGAACTGAACGAAAAATTCAAGGTAATTCGCAAGAATGTGCATTTTGTTTTGGTTGAGCCGGAGTCGCCGGGGAACGTGGGCTCGGTTGCCCGGGCAATCAAAACAATGGGATTTGAGAAGCTGGTTTTGGTCAATCCCTGTGCCCTGGACACCGATGAGGTCAAAATGCTGGCTCACCGGTCTATGGACATCATAGAGCATGCCGCCATAACCGATAGTTTTGAGCAAGCTATTGCGCCCATGCGTCTTACGGTGGCCACCACCATGCGCAGGCGCCATTTTAAGTTTCCGTTTTTTTCACCGGAGCAAATTGCCGAGAAATTGCTTTCGGCGGCGTTGGAACATCCGGTAGCCATTGTTTTTGGCCGGGAGAGCACGGGGCTGACCAACGAGGAAATATTGAAGTGCCATTTGCATTCAACGATTCAGACAGCGACGCAAAACCCGGCCCTTAATCTTTCGCAGGCGGTCATGATTTACGCACACACTTTTTTTCAATATTTGCAGAAGACGGAAATTCATTACGAATACAATTTGGCTTCACAGTACGAACTGGAGAAATTTTACGAACATCTTTCGCGTTCGTTGGAGATGGTTCGTTTTGTTCCGCGGGATGGTATCGATAATTTTATTACGCGTTTCCGTCGGTTGATCGGGCGCTCGATGGCCGAAAAACGCGATGTCCGCTTGTTGCACAAGTTGCTTCAAATTTTCGAAACGCGAATCCGGGACCTGGAAGACAAAGCCGAAAAAGGCCCTCAGCGTAACATTTATTGAAACTTTTTTGATTGTCGTCCGAAAATAATCCTTCTTCCGTGTTTTGTTCTTTAATTTAAATGTGAGCGGGAACATTTTTGCTCTATTTTTGATTTGATAATCAGGAAGAACAAGCATATATTTGCCCATTGTAGGAGGGAAAAATTGGCTGAACAATTTAAAAAAATATACATTCCCGCTTCGGAATTTGTACGCGCCTGGGAAAAAGAGATTTACGAATTAACGAATCTGGATTATTTCATCTATTTATTGATGAACTCGGTCGCGGATTTTTTAGAACATAGCTTCTTTCCCCAGCAGCACAAAATCGGTGAAGAGTATCTTCTGGATAGTCACGAAATTACCGGGTTGGCTTTTCACATCGGCGATAGCGTGCAATTGTTTTTTGATCACAATTGCTTTGGCCTGTGCGACTTGAATTGCCCCACCCAACTGGACAAAGAGCTAACCGTGGAAGATGTTTTGGGGCTTGGCAAGTTCCCGGAAAATTTGGAGTTTGGCAGTCCGTCGTGCTCGACCAAAGAAGATTGTTTACGCTACGATTTGCTCCATTTTGTGCTAATCGATGCGGTGCTGGATTTTTACCATTTCGATTTGCGGGTGACAGCCGATGAGAACGATTTGTTTTTGCAGGTTTTAATTCAGGCCATCGGAGATCATATTATCGATTTGATCAAAAACGAGGGCCATTCCTATTTGTTGCAGCCACGGGAAAATGCCAGTCCGCTTTTCGAGAATCTGCTGGCCTCGGATGATTCCACCTGGAACACAAATGACATCTTCGGAGAAGATGACATGTACGATCCGGACGAGCCGGTGGAAAGCTGGAAAATATCTTTTCACAATCTTGAAGATGATTTGCAAAAGTTTAAAGCACAGCTTCCGGATGGCCCGGAAACCCGGCTGCCCATTGCCGAACAGTTTGTCGAATTTGTGACCACGTACATCGGAGCACAGGAGTTAGAAGATATTCTGGAAGAAGATCTCAAAGAATTTCTTTTAACGATATTGCCCAAAGAGTTTTCCATGAATTCCGGTTCCCGGGCTGAATTCGCCTTTGAAGAAGGCCTGTTTGCCGAGTTCTTGCGCTACCTGGATTACGAATATGAGACCTCTCTGGCGGAAATATGGAAGGAATTGATCCGGAAATACTCCCGTCAAAATTATGAAGAAACCATTGAGGTAATGCAGGAATATCATCGGCAAAATTCTTATCTGGAGTTCCAAATTTCCGAGGAGAGGAATCATCCCTCTTTGCTGGAAGGCTTTTTTGAGATCGGACGAAAATATGATGATACGGTTTATCTGGTGCAGGACATTCACATCAAAGAAAAATATTTAGTGGATCTTTCGGCCATTCCTATCAAGAAATTGAGAAAAGGATTAATTTTGCACATGTCTATCGTACCTCTGCAGAAAAAAAGCGGCTGGAAGATGGTTTGGGCCGAAACGCTGTATTTAAATGATGCCAAAGAATATCTTATTTGAATTTGGAATGTAATGGAGACTGGGCAGTGAGTTTGTCCCCAGCTGTTATTACGATTATCCTTCCTTTTCGATTAACTTGCAAGCAATTTTCTGCTGATTGATTTCCAATTTGTGCGTCGGGAAGCAAAAGCCGGAAGAGGCGGCGCCGAATTTTGCCGGATTCACTCTTTTACTCCAGCTTGCTCAAAAGCTATTTTATGGTTATAATTGGTACTTTAATTTTACATGGCTACAAGAACGGAAACGACGAGAAAAATGGGTGAAAATAACATCCGTGTAATCACGACAAATCGTAAGGCACGGCACGAATATCATATTATCGATACCATTGAAGCGGGCATTGCTTTGAAAGGATGTGAGGTTAAATCCATTCGTGAGGGGCGGGTCAATTTGCAGGATGCCTATGCCCGGTTTCGTAAGGGCGAGCTGTGGGTGATTGGCATGCACATTTCGCCGTACAAACAGGCCGCGTTTGAAAGTCCCGATCCGCTACGCGACCGTAAACTGCTTTTGCACAAACGGGAATTGAAGCGCCTGCAACGCTATGTGGAGGAGAAGGGGATTACGCTGGTACCGTTAAAGGTGTACTTAAAAAAGCACCTGGTGAAAATTGAGTTGGGTGTGGCCAAGGGAAAGAAACAATATGACAAGCGCGCGGCCATTGCCGAACGTGAACAAAAGCGTGAAATGGAACGATTGCGTAAACGAAATTTTTAATGATAGAAAGGATCAGGCATGGCATTTCCACCGATTAACGAACAAATGGATGTGATCAAACGTGGGGTCGTGGAACTTTTACCGGAGGATGAACTGGTCAAAAAGCTGGAACGCTCGTTAAAGGAAAATAAGCCGTTGGTTATTAAGCAAGGGTTTGATCCCACCGCGCCGGATATTCATCTGGGCCATACGGTCGGTATTCGTAAGTTAAAGCATTTTCAGGATCTGGGACACCAGGTGGTGGTGATTATCGGCGATTATACGGCAATGGTAGGGGATCCCAGCGAAAAGAATTCGACGCGTCCGCGTCTATCGCATGAGCAGGTGATGGAACATGCTAAGACGTATCAGGAACAGTTCTTTAAAATTCTTGATCCCGAAAAGACGATGGTGCGCTTTAACGGCGAATGGTTTAGTAAAATGAATTTCGCCGAGATCATGGAACTGGCTTCCAAGTTTACGGTGGCTCGCATGCTGGAACGTGACGATTTTGCCAAACGTTACGCCAATCAACAGCCGATTAGCATTCATGAATTTTTTTATCCGCTTATGCAGGGCTACGATTCGGTGATGATTAAGGCCGACGTGGAAATTGGAGCCACGGAGCAGAAGTTTAATCTGGTAATCGGGCGGGATATTCAGCGCGAATATGGTCAGGAACCACAGGTGATTTTGACGCTTCCGGTGCTGGAGGGTCTGGATGGCAAACAACGCATGAGTAAATCGATTGGGAATTACATTGGTATTGACGAGGATCCGGTGCAGATGTACGGAAAGACGATGTCTATTCCGGATGAATTAATCTATCGTTATTTTGAATTGGTTACCGATGTAACTCAGGATGAATTGCAGAGCATTAAACAGCAATTGCAAGATTCAACGGTGAATCCCCGTGATTTAAAGATGCAACTGGCGTTTACGCTGGTGCGGATGTATCATGGGGTGCAGGAAGCCGAACGCGCTGCGCAGGAGTTTAAGAAGGTTTTTGTGAAAAAAGATATTCCGGATGAAATGCCGGAGATTGTGGTGGATCGGGCTGAGATGCGGATTGACGAGCTTCTGGTTGCTACCAGAACGGCCCAGTCGAAGAGTGAGGCACGACGCTTGATTACCGGGGGCGGAGTAAGTGTTGACGGCGAGAAAATAACGGATCCGTTTAGTGTGATTAAGCTGAAAAGCGGACAGATTCTTAAAGTGGGGAAACGGAAGTTTGTGAGGATTCGGGTTTAATGTGGTGCATTGGTGTCGATTGATAGCGATCAATCGACACCAATGCACCACATCAAACCCGAATCCTCACAAACTTCCGTTTCCCTACTTTAAGAATCTGTCCGCTTTTCAGCTTAATCACACTAAACGGATCCGTTATTTTCTCGCCGTC
>CAYXUS010000282.1:0-7364 GCA_964468415.1 uncultured Caldithrix sp. | reverse complement strand
AATCAACGCCATTATTAAAAACAGGCCGTGTACGGCAAATAAAATTTTTTTCAGCCGTACAAAGGGGTGACCGGCTAACTTCTTCAATGACAGACCTGCGCCCAAGGCCATGCCCGCCATAAAGAGTGCGATGAAAATGGCAATTTGCAAGTACACATAGCCAAACTCTACCTGAAAGGCAATCACTAAAACTAATTCCAGCGCCATTAGCGAATAGCCAATGATGCCCATTGAAAGCGGCTCCGCAAACCTGTGCCCTGCTTTGTAGTACCACACGACAAAAAGTAAAAGTCCGACGATGAACAATCCCAGGAAGAAGCTGCCGAAAGGCAGCCGAATTAAGGCGCCGATTTTTTGGCTCATTTGTGGCGAAAATTTGCTGGCCCAAAGAATCATGTCAAAAAAATAGGCCATTGGCCGAAAATCTGTGTTGGCGCGTCTGAACTGCACATGGCTCAAGACCCGCTGCACGGGTTCCAGCCGATCGGGCAATAGCTTAAACTGTAAAAAATAGGGTTGCACATACCGCGTTTTTATTCCTCTTTCTTGCAGTATTTTGCTTAAATGGGCAGCCGTCAGGGGCAATGGCCGTTCCCGGTTGCTGAGAAAAAAATAAATCTTATTGCCCGGTAAAAACGCTATTCTTTTAAAAGAAGGCGCGAAGGATTGGTAAAGGCATTGAATGTATTGCGCCAATGTTCTGTTCACATAATTTTCGGCCCCGCTAATGTGAAAGGAGAACACTCCGCCTGCACGCAATTTTTGCGCACTTAACGCAAAAAATTCTTTGGTGTAAAAACGATTCAGCTGTACTGTGTACGGATCCGGGAGATCGACAATAATTACATCGTATTCTTGTCGGGAATTTTTCAAGAACAATCGCCCGTCCGTAAAATGCAACCGGACAGCCGGTTGAGCCTTTAGCGAATCCCACAACGTCGGAAAATATTGACGATAGAGATTAAATATTTCCGGATCGAGCTCCACGTAGTCTACCATGTGCACGGAAGGATGCTTCAAGATTTCAAACAAGGCTCCGGAAAAGCCACCACCAATCAGCAGAATTTTTCGAGGATTGGGATGTAACAGCAAAGCATAATGAACCGTTTCTTCGGCGGTTTGTCGATCGGGAATGGTAAAAAGAGGCACCCCATCCTGATAGAGCGTTGTGCTGGAGTCAACCCGGGCTAATGTTAGCTCACCGTAATGCGATGAACGTTGATCCAGAATTTGCAGCCCTTGCCAGAGCTGCTTTTTTAAAAATGCATTCGATTTCAGGAAGTATTGCGTTTGCAGAACAAAAATAAGCAAGAACAAAAAAGCAACCAGAGTTTTTCGGGGTCGTTGAACCGTAAACACAAAAAACAAGGCACTCGCAAGCATCAACACGGAAAAGAGCGTGGTCAGGTTTTCCGCGGGCATCCATTGAATAAGAAACCATCCGACGATGAGTCCTCCCAATGCTGCGCCCATTGTTTCCCAAAGGTAGACACGAATTATCGAGATGCTCAGGTCGTTCTGGATTTGCTTTATCATGAGCACGTACAGCGGGAACAGCCCTCCTGCAAAAACGGCAAATAAGGCCAGAGAAAAAAATGCCACAAGGATCGTTGATGGCAAGTCGGGCAACAGCCCGACAACGGGTTGCACCTGAAAGCGAAAAAAACGGACGAGCAGAATGGTGAAGTTTGTGATTAAACTTAGCAAAAACAAATGGGTGTGAATGTATTTCTCCGGGTGCTTGATTTTCCCAAACAAAAAGCTCCCAACGGAAGACCAGAAAAGCCAGCTAAACATGAAAAGGCCAATGGAAAGCTCATTCCCGTAAAATAACGACAAAAAGATGCGCAAAAAAATGATTTGCAGGGCCGTAACCGAAAAACCAAAAAATAAAAAAAGCGTTATGAATACGCCGGTCGGAATTCTTTTTGTTGACAAAATCACCTTTTTAACCTTTGTTTCTGATTTTAAGCTTAGAATGTCAGTTGAAATTGAATCCGCAACAGTCGTTGTAAAGGCTGTGCATCATGCCCGTAATCCACAAAATAAAAATTTCTTTTGTTGAGCATAAGGTAGCGATATTTCAGCCAGAGGCGGAAATGGTAGCCCCATTTCAACCCTATCTTCAAATACCATTTGTAGCCCTGGCCATAAAACGCATAATTGGAAAAACTTCCCGGGACGTCGCTTTCATATTCGTACACCGCCGTATTGAATGAAGGGGTACGAAATATTGAAAACCGGGCATTGAAATTGATGCCTTTTCCGGGCTTGAACGCAATATCCTGAAAAACCAACAGCCCCTTTTCGCGGGGATGAGAAAGCATCACATATTCCACCCGGTTTTTTAGCTTAAGGCCTTTTTCAACCGAGGTTTGCCATTCCAGCCGAACGTTTGTTTTACGGGGTTCGGCAAGTACACTCCGGGTGGCCGTCTGCTTTTCGTATTTTTGATAACTTCTCCAGCGTACCCGGAGGATGAACCTGTTTTGATGGAATTTCCATTCGGTCTGGCTCAGCCATTCGTCGGTTGTTTTGGGGAAAGGGTCCCAATAATCCCGCCAGAGCTTTTGTTTTAGCAGCTTGTAAAATTTTGTACTTCCGTTACGGCCGTTCCACTCTGCCGCGGCATAAAGGCCTTGCTCACTTTGCGGAAACGGACTGGCATTGTCAAACACACGTCCGTAAGGCGAATAAAAACGATTGGCAACGTGCCAGGCCAGAAGGCCAAAACCAAACGGAGCCGCTTTGACCAGCAGAGACTGGCTAACCGCATTTGCTTTAAAATTTGACGTTGCCATCTCCCCCGAAAAAAGGAAGCGGTTGTTTTGCCAGTGATAGTAAACACTCAGCATCTCTATTTTTTGTCCCGAAAAGTGGAAATATCGTTTTTCCCACTCATGAAACGGGACGTTTGCCGGATCAAAACGAATTGCAGGATTGTAGTGTACATTCGCCCAAATCAAACCTGTAAACAGGTTTTCATTCCAGCGGCGTGCCACATTCATTGCCCACATGCTTTCCAGCAAAATGTCTTTTTCGCGCAATTCTTTTGTGGTACGATGATACCCGGCGTAGGAAAAATCTGTAATAGTGAGCGTTTCCGGATTGTAATGTGCATCCCGAAGAGTGTGGCCCCACAGCGCGCGAAAGACATTTTGCCCGCGCCTGACCTGAAAGACAAATCCTGTTGCGGTGCTGTTTTCTGCCGAACCGATGTAAGAGTAGATGCCGTCTCGACGGCTTATCATGGGCAAAAACACCATAACGGATTTCATGCGGCCGAACGGAGAAGAAAATATTAAGCCCTGCCCTAATTGAAGATAGTAGCCACCCAGAATCGCTTTTAGGTTTGTACCCTGGTACTGAACAAATCCGTTTAAATAATCGGCAAAGCTTGGTTCACCGATGTCTTTTTGCAGGATCAATCCTGTGGAAAACCGTTGATTGGGGCAGAGCGTTACTCTGGTTAAATTGTACAAATTGCCGCCCTGGTATCCGGCCATTTTTTGGGGATCGGGTAAATCAATGTAGCGATAGTTACGCTGCGTCCATCTGAGTTTTCCGGAAGTTGCTTTTTTTAAAACCAGAAAGGGACGAATACGCCGATATGTCTCGCTCCCGACCAGCGTTCGGAGTTGCCGCACAGAAGTGAACTTTCCTCTTTCCTTTCTGCTTTTCAAAATTTTCCGGATCATCTCGTCGGTTAAAAGGGGAATTTTCTGCCAATCCGAAAACGAGGCGGTGTTTATTGGTATGGGATTTTGCAACAGTTGGTTGAGAATTTCTGCAATGGCGGGATCGTCCTGAACCAAATCCATCCAGGGAGCCAAAGGATCGGCAGTCTGCGCCCTTAAAAAGGGCGCAGAAAAGCACACCACAAAAAGCGGAATAAGAATGATTTTAATCATTTTTTCGATTTGTTTTTGAAACCGTTTAAACGGTTTCGCCCCGCAGGCGCATCATTCATCACCAAACACAAACGCCGTAAAACGGAACAAATCCGCATCCGCGTCTTGCCAGGCATCCGGTGGCAATCCGGCCTTTCTGCAGGTTTGTTGCAAAAAAGTCTGCCGATCCCAGCCCCATTCAACAGGAACCTGAGGCAACAGCAGCCCCACGTGATTTCCTTTCTTGATTAACAAACCGTCCCGCCCCACTTCAATCTCATCCACATTCCGCACATGATGAAACGGCGACAACACAGAAATTTCGTAATGCAGCAAAGGCAATTCCTCCTCGCGCACCGGCGTAAACCGGGGATCGGCCGTTGCAGCCTGAATGGCCACATCGCGCACCGTTAAATACAGCGGCTTAATCGGAGCGGTGTAGCCGATGCAGCCACGTAATTTCCCGTCTATCTTCAGCGTAACAAAAGCACCGCGATCCACCTCAAGTTCCTTAATGCCCGGCGCGGGCGGATCGTACACCTCGCCCTTTTCCACGGCGCGTTCCACTGACTTTCTGGCAATGTCCAGCAAAATCTTCTGAGCTTTTCTGTCCAACGAAAATTCCTCTTCTTTTACCCGTTTCTTCGACTTAATAAAGGCAAAAGCCGAATATCCGACGACCTTTTCCTTGCTTCCGGCGGGGACATCCCCGGAATTCGCGTATTTCAACAGCCGAACCTCGTTCGCATCCAAATACTCTGCCGCAATCATCAAACTGACGATCGGCCCGCCCCCGCAGGCCTCCCACAAACGGCCCTGTAAATTCCGCGAAAGATTGTAATAATCCCATTCCCGAATGGCCGTAATCACCTTCCGATCAAGACGGACCGCCTCGCTGTAAGGATGATAATGCGACAAATCGGAACTGGCCACAATAAGCGTTCTTCCGTCTTTTGCCAGCCTGGCCAGCGCACGGCCCAGCGCCCGGGAAACCTCGTAGCTTTGACTGCCCATCACAATCGGCACCAATTTAAAAGTACCCAACACAACCTGTAAAAACGGAAGCTGCACTTCCACGGAATGTTCTCCCCGGCCATTGGCCGCAATTTTGTGTCCCTTTTCCGAGAGAAAAATCAAATCGTTTTCATGGGTCAGGGCGCGCGCAAATTCTTTGTCAATCGGAATGAGCCCCAGCGGCGTCTGGTAGGCATCGCCATCGTAAACCGAGGCGCCCGTAAAATATTCAAAATGCGAAGGGCCAATCACCACAACCCGGTCGTAGTGCTTTCCCTGCACGGCTTTGTAGGCATAGGCCGCAACCGGCCCGGAATAAACATATCCCGCGTGTGGGGCAATAAGTCCGACCACCGGATCCTTTATCGGTTTGAGCGCAGCTTCCTGCAAAAATTCCCGGATCATGCTTTTCAATTCCGGGGCGTCAGCCGGATAAAAGGCACCGGCCACCGCAGGATGCCGCACCTTTTGGTGCGGTTCACTCTCACACGCGCCGGTGAAAAGAACCATCGCCCATATTCCCCCTATTAAAACATGAAAGATCGTTTTTCGTATCATGGCCTTACACCTTCTTCCTGATTTTCCGCAAATAGAATAAAAAATGTTCCCGCGAAAATCAATGTTTTTCAGAGAAATTTCACAGAATATTGCGCTCTCCCAAATTCATCTTCCAGATTCTTCTTAAGAATACCGCCTCCATTCCCATGCCCACGCCTTGACAATAACTAATACTTTGACTAAATTGGTTGAAAATTGGTAACTCTTTAATATTTTTAATCTTAGAGTAAAAAATGGGCGCACAAATCAGTCCTGACGATCGCTATCGCGTACCGGCCGGCGAAGCTTCCGCTAAAATTACGGTAAAAGGCTCTAAATTTATTTGCTACATCTTCCCGGCGGAAAACAAAGAAAAGGCCGAAGAAATTTACGCACGCATTCAGAAAAAATTTTACGACGCCACCCACCACTGTTTTGCCTATCGCATTTCGCAGGACGTCTTTCGCTATTCGGATGACGGAGAACCCTCCGGCACGGCCGGCAAACCCATCCTGCAGGTTCTGGAAGGTGCCGAACTTTTCGAAGTGCTAAGTGTGGTCATCCGGTATTTCGGAGGAACCAAATTGGGAACCGGCGGCCTTATCCGGGCCTATTCCGAGGCAACCAGAGAAGCGCTGCAAAAATTAACCGTTACCGAAAAAATACGAAGCCGTACATTAACTCTTCAGCTCGATTACGGACTGGAAAACCTGCTTTACCATTACCTTGAACGGTGGGCCGGAAAACTCATCCACAGTGTTTACGACAAAAAAGTCCTTGCAGAAATCCGGCTCCCGCAAAGCAACGTTGCCCCTTTTCTCAAACAAATAAAAGAACAAAGCGCCGGGAAAATCACCGAATTTTCCCATGAAAAATCAGCCTAACAATCAGCATGAGGCATCAGAATGGACGAAAACAAACTGGAAGTTCGCGAGGTCAGCAAATCGTTTAAAGACATTAAAGTGCTGGACAACCTTTCCTTTAGCGTGAAGGGCGGCGAAACGTTTGGCCTGCTGGGGCCAAATGGCGCGGGTAAAACCACCACCATGCGCATGATCATGAACATCCTGCGCCCCGATTCCGGCGAAATTTACTTTAATGACATTCCCCGCCCGAAATTAAAAGGAGTACACTTTGGCTACCTGCCCGAAGAACGCGGCCTTTATCCCAGAGCGCGCGTAATCGATGTGCTCGTTTATTTCGGAACCCTAAACAACCTGAGCGCACGCAAGGCACAGGTAGAGGCCATCCGCTATCTGGACCGGCTGGGAATCGTCGAATACAGCGACGCACGCATTAACGAACTTTCCAAGGGAATTCAGCAAAAAATTCAGTTCATCGCCGCCTTTTTGCACGACCCGGACGTCTTAATTCTGGATGAGCCTTTTAGCGGTCTGGACCCCATCAACCAATCGGTTCTAATGGAAATTCTGGAAGAATACAAAAAAAAGAACAAAATTCTCATCATTTCAACCCACATGATGGATCAAGCCGAAAAAATCTGCGATCACATCTGCATCATCAACCAATCCCGTGTTATTCTTGACGGAAGTATTCGCGAAATCAAGCGTAAATTCCGTGAAAACGCCTATTATCTGGAAGTCGATGGCACCTTCCCGCTCAACGAATTGGAAGGCATTCAAATCATCGAAGAAGGAAAAAACAGCTTCAAATTCGTCATCAGCAAAAAGGACTGGCGCTTGTCCGATTTGATTAAACATGTGGAAAGCAAAGCAAAAATCCGACGCTTCGAGGTGTTTGAACCTTCGTTGCACGATATTTTTATCCGCTTGATCCAACAGCAAACAGAGGTGCAGGCATGAAAAATCTTTTTCGCGTTGCCCGTTGGGAATTTTTGACCCGTGTAAAATCCCGTTCGTTTTTGTTCAACACCTTTGTCTCCCCTTTTCTTTTTGCGGCTGT
>CAYXUS010000281.1:0-6182 GCA_964468415.1 uncultured Caldithrix sp. | reverse complement strand
TTCTCGTCCCGGGTAGGTTTTATACGCTATTATTTTTTCTTGCAGTAAAGTACCATTCGTATTTTTAAGAGCGCCTTTTTTGGCGTTTTCAAAAAAGGTATCGATATTTACGGTTGTCATGGACGATTTGGGGTAGTCAGTAAAACCTACTATGTAGCTTAAATCTCCGTTGGTGTAAATTAACATGGACATATCAAGTTTCCCAAATTCCGTGTCTAATGTTTGGGTTTGTTGCTTAGGTTCTCCGGGAAGTTCAATGGTGAATTTTCCGTCTTTAATTGTGTAGGTTTTCCAGTTACTCGAATATGCCACAGAGAGCAGGAAAAGGAAGGAAAGCATAATATGCGCTATCTTCATATTTTCCCCTTTCAAGGACTATTTGTTTTATTAGATAAACCGGAATTATTATTTTTTCTGCAATGGCGATTTACTTCAAGTATTTCGGGGCGCCCAAAGCAGTAACTCAAAAGTGTCGCGGAATAGTCCGCGAGCGCCAAAGGTTTCTTTAAATTTACCCAGTCCCCAATTCGGGTCCATATTTACCGTAAAGATACCGAAGTCGTAAAACCGGTATCCTTCTTTTACGGCCCATTGGAAGATGTGGTAAAACAGATTATTCACGGAACGGTACTGCTGATATTCCTTGTTATCGCTAATGTAAAAAGCCAGAACAACATTGGAAGTACAAATAAAATTCACTACTCCGGCAATCATCACATCATCCAGATAAGCCGCCCACAGATGAATACGATCGGGAAAGAGTCGGGCCAGAGTTTTTAATTCGTCCAGTGTGTGCGTGGGGGTAACATTGTGGCGAAGCTTTAGGTTCTGTTTTAAAATTTGGTAATAGGTATCGTAATCGTCCGAAAGGCGTACCTGCACCCCTGATTTTATGGATTTGCGCGTTGCCGTGCGGGCCTCGGGCTTGAACATGGGCAAAATGTCTTCGGTACGATTGGGCAACTGCACCACACTGGAGATTTCGCGTTTTAAATAGCGAAAGCCATTTTGCAACATGGCGAAATCGATGTAATTGGAATAGCGGGTCATGTACACAATGGGCGGCAGTGTAATGAGAATACGTGTAAATCCGTGCTGCCGGGCATAATCTTTAAGCGTTTCGACCAAATCGAATGCATCGCGAATGCCGGCATCTTTGTAGACAAAGCCTCCGTACGAGGCGCCACGATGCGAATAAAGCACTTTGTCTTTGTCCATCTCCATTTCGATGGCAGGCAAGACGGCCTTGATCGAATTCTTTTTGCGGAAAATAAGGGAATGGTCTTTAAACCGACCCTTCGGGTGGTAGCTCAAAAATTTGCGGGTGTGGAAAATGGTGCCGTTATCGGCCTGCCACACGTAACGATCCCACTGTTCTGCATCCGATTCTTGGAAACGTTCAATGGTTAAGCTCATGGATTCCTTTCAGATTTTGTCCGATAAAAAACGACGGCTGTTGCGAACCCTATCGGCGCCATCCCGATTTGTTTTTAAGACTTCTCACACAATTCTTTTAGGGCAGAGTTCATTTTGTTAAACCCTGCCTTTAAGCTCCATTCTAAACGCCCCCACAAAATTGGCACCAACAATCCTCGAAAAATTTCTTTGTGGACAAGTCGTGTTTGCGATTCATCGATGGGTTCCAGTAAAAAAATCCGTTCGGAATCGAAAAGGCCTGGCAGAAAAATGCGGCCCATCCATCGGAATTCTTTACCTTCCACGATTTTGTGCAACACACGTTTGAACAATCGGGGCTTTTCTCCGGGAGCTTTTTCTACTACCGAAAGTTTTTGACCTTCGGCGAAAGATCCTTTGGCGTAAATAATAAAAGGGTTCCAGGTTGCATATTGCTCCAGATCGCTGAGAATGGCCCATACTTTTGCTGCCGGAGCCTGAATGATAATTTCGGTATTTACGCTTTTTTCAGCCATGACGTTCTTTCCCTCCCGGCTGGAAAATTCAGATGACGCGGAATCTTTAATGAAGCTTCAGGACGCTGAACACCGGATTCGCAAATATTTTTTCCGGATCATCCAGGCCGATTTTCAACGCCTTTTCCGCTAAAGTTTGTGCCCGGGCAATGTTTTTCTGCAGCAGTTCGTACCAGGCAGAAAGGTAATAAAAATCGGCATTGTTGGCATCGGTCAATGCGTAAATTTGCAAATAGGCGTGTGCGGCCTTTGTGTCGTTGGCTTTAAGGGCATGTTCGGCGTACAAATAGGCCATCAAACTCATGTAGCCCAGCAAACGTTGCGCCTGCCAGTAGTTGTTGTCTGTTGGCTTTGTGGCATGCCAGTGTTGGTAAGCCCGGCGAAACCAGCCCACATCTACGCGAATGAGCGCGCGTTGGATCTCTTTTTGTAATTTCGTCTCTTCGTGTTCTTCTTTTTTCCAGGCTGCTCTGGCATTCAAATAAGCCGTGGTTGTTTGCAGTTTTTTCAGCGCGGCTTGCCAGTGCGTTACATCGCTTAGTCCCTGCAAGGCACCAATGGCCAGGCGATATTCTTTTTCCAGTGAAAGGGGCTTTAACGGATTTTGCCATTGTTTGATGGCGGCCTTTTCCAGGGCGACAAATTGTTTTATGAGCCGTTCGTTTCTGGGAATTCTTTCTTCGCGCATTGCTGCAAGCCACAAGACAGACAGAGCCTTCCGGGCAATAAGAGAATCGGGCCAGCGGTGCTTTCCCTCAAATTCGATGTACCACACCGGCATGCGGTGCAAGATGAGATCATCTTCCAGTTGTACCAATTCCAGATAATTAAAATCGCCTTTGCCGGCAACGATTACGTAGTCGAAGCGGTGTTTCAGAGGTCGGTTCCATTGCGGGAAACCGGCCGCACATCCCACGACGCCCTGAATGTCCGGGCGTTGCAGGGCCGCAACCACCGCACTGCGCGCACCGCCGGAAAATCCCATGATGTATTTTTGTGATGAATCGATGGCAAAACGTTGTGCGGTCTCTTGCAGCAATCCATTGGTGCGTCGATTTAATTCCAGTAGATTAAGACCGTTTTTCAGATTGTTGGCTCCGATAAAGATACTGCCGAATGAATCGGCCAAAGCCCGGTAGCGCTGTAACGGCAAGCTGCCCCGGGCATGTGCATCGAAAAAATAGACCACCGGCCAGGTTTTTGTGCTGTCGTAGGTCGGTGGTAAATAAAGCGCATAGTTTTGCCCGGGCAGGGAGGTAAGTGCCACTTTTTTTAGTAATTTCCCCTTGGGCAAGGGAGAAAAAACCGGCGCCGGAGATACGGATGGTTTTTCCTGCTTTTTGCAACGGGTAAATAACCCGCTAAAGGCCAGCGCCAGTACCAGAGTAAGAATAAAAGATTTCACGATTAACGATTTTCCAATAGTTTAACAATGATGGCTTTTTGCACGTGCATGCGGTTTTCGGCCTCGTCAAACACAATGGACTGCGGGCCGTCCAGCACTTCGTCGGTTATTTCTTCGCCGCGGTGAGCCGGCAGGCAGTGCATGACCAAGGCATCTTTGCGCGCCAGGCTCATCAGTTTGGTATTTACCTGATAGGGCATGAAAATTTTGCGCCGCTCTTCGGCTTCGGCCTCTTGCCCCATGCTGGCCCAAACATCCGTGTAAATTACGTCGGCATCTTTCACGGCTACTTCTGGGTCGTGAATGATTTCGATGGTGCTGATGCCCGCATCGTGGGCACGGGTTAACGTTTCGGCATCGGGTTCAAAACCGGAGGGTGAACAAATGACCAGATGCATGGGCAGCTTCGAAGCCAGATTGACCCAGGAATTGGCTACATTGTTACCATCGCCAATATAGGTGATTTTTAAATCGTTCAAATGTCCGCGTTTTTCCAGAATGGTGTAAATATCGGCCATAATTTGGCAAGGGTGGTTGTAATCGGTAAGACCGTTAATAACCGGAACACTGGCGTACTCGGCCAGTTCGAGCATGTGGGCATGGTCGAACAGGCGTGCCATAATAATATCGTTGTAACGCGAGAGAACACGCGCAATGTCTTTGACCGCTTCGCGCTTTCCGATGCCAATGTCGTTAGGACTAAGGTAAAGCGCGTAGCCGCCCAGCTGGTACATGCCGGTTTCGAATGAAACCCGGGTCCGGGCAGAAGGCTTGGCAAAAACCATAGACATGGTTTTGCCCGGGCACAAATGATGCTTCTCACCACGTTTGGTCTTTTCTTTTAATTCTTTGGTTAATTCGAATATCGCTTCTAATTCTTCACGGGTGTAATCGGCAATGGAAATAAAATCTTTTTTCACATGAACCTCCGTTTGTTGTTGTTGCAAATTTTTAACGCTTGTAATTTAGGAATTTAGCAGGTAAAAAGAAACATTTGCAGACATTTTCGGTAGAAAAAATCCAACGGGTAAATTTCCGGTACCGATTCCTCCGATACAAAATGGGAAGGGTTACGTTCTCTCTTCAAATTGTTCCGGCACGGTTATTCCGTTTTCAGAACTTTTTGCGTGTAATGGATGCCGCGCTTCTTTAACGCGTCAAGGACGTATTTTACCAATTCATGATTACTTCCTAATTTTTCCGGAGGTAAAATTCCTTTTTGCGTGATCATTCCGTTTAGCACCGCCCGGGCAAACGTAGTGGCGGTAAATCCGGTGGTTCGTGCCATGGAATGTAATCCGCTTTTTCGGTCGTACCTGTCCAGTACTTCAAAACGATACGTTTGTGTTTCGCCTTGCACATCCACGCGCATAACGGTCAGGTCTTCTTCGCCTTCTTTTAATTCCCATTGTTTAATGAGCACCTGGGCAGTCACGTCCAGAGGGCTCAAAACATGTCCTTTTACCTGAATGGGATGTTCATCCAGAAAGCCGGCTTGTTTTAGCAGCAGAATCTTATCGCGATGGCCGGGGTAACGGAGTGTCTTTTCCGCCATGTTGGGCGCATCGATGGTGAAAAGCAAAGTGCGCAATCCATCGGTGTTGAAAGCCTCGAGAGTGCCAATACCAGGAAAGTCAAGCAGTTCCGGTTCGCTCAGAGCTTCGCGAATGACGATTTGGCCGTTTTCTTTTAAACGCGCCGGGCGGGTGTACTCTTCGATGACATCAATGGGCGAGAACACGGCTTTGTACTCCCAGGGGAGATGCCGTTCTTTGGGAAGTCCGCCCACCCAAATTCGCACGTTTTTAACGGAAGGTAAAAGCGAAGCAGCATAGCCGACCAGAAGATTACTCATGCCCGGAGCAACTCCGCAATCGACCAGCGCGGTAACGCCCTTTTCTTTGGCCCGCTCGTTTAGGGTCAGCGGGTCTTCCGGCGAAAAGGCAATATCCACAATATTTTTCCCCAGATCGATTACTTCGCGCAGCACATCAAATCCCATAAATCCCGGTAGGGCATTAATGCACAAATCGCACTGCCGAACCAAACTCTCCAATACGCCCAGTTCGGTCACATCGACCACCTGTGTTTTAATGTTGGGAATTTCCGTTAACGTTTTGAGAACGTTTACGTCGCGATCTGCAACGACAATTTGCAAAGCCGGATCGCCGGCCAGATCGATGGCCATAGCCCGGCCGATAAGGCCTGCTCCTAAGACAAGTACGCGCATGAGTTTCCTTTCATTTTTTTGTTAATTTACACAATTTAAGGTCGGCTTAAAAGGGATTACTTCACTCAGGGAAAAATTTGCCGATTTTCGACAAGAGATTCGGCCGGCCAGACCTGCCTGGTGCCTGCCATTTTTCGCAGATGTTCGCAGAAAAGAATCCGCGCCAATCCGCGTGATCTGCACAGAACGAGATGAAAAAGGAAAAATGAAAAAAGAAAAAGGGGAAAAACCGCCGGTTGACGGGTGGCACCACGCCCGGGAGAATTACGAATTATCCGTAGGATGCCCTGGCAAAAATTACGAATTACGAATTTGGGCCACTGATCTGCACAGATTGACACAGATTTCCCTTAACCCTTACACCCTTCACCCTTAACTCATCCCCGCTACCGAAGCACACCGAAATTCCGCGCTAATCAGCGTGATCTGCACAGAACGAGATGAAAAAGGAAAAATGAAAAAAGAAAAAGGAGAGGGGAAAAAGGCCGCCGGTTGCCGGGTGGCTCCGCGCTAAGGAGAAAAATTACGAATTACGAATTTGGGCCACTGATCTGCACAGATTGACACAGATTTCCCTTAACCCTTACACCCTTCACCCTTAACTCATCCCCGCTAC
>CAYXUS010000280.1:0-2417 GCA_964468415.1 uncultured Caldithrix sp. | reverse complement strand
TGCTCTACATTGGCAAACAAAATTTGGTCGTACTTGTTGGGATAGGTGAGCAGTTCGTTGTGATTGATTTTTACGATAAAAGGAATTTTGTGCGCGTATTTGCGGGAAACAGCTCCCAAAACCCCCAGGGTGGAAGCCACTCCGTTACATCCGCCTTCGATGGCCAATTTGACGATGTTTTCCGGATCAAAATATTCGGGATTGGGAGCAAAAGAGGCGCCGGCCGAATGTTCCACGCCCTGATCAACAGGCAAAATCGAGAGATAACCGGTTCCGGCGAGGCGTCCCGTGTTAAAGAGCCATTCCATGTTGCGCAATACATTGCTGTTGCGGTCGCTGGGTACCAGAACGCGGTCCACAAAATCAGGGCCGGGTAAATGCAATTGTTCTTTTGGGATTGTTTTACATTCATGGGTTAACAAATCGTCGGCTTCATTTCCCAACAGTTCGCGAATTTTTTCGATTGAGAGCATGGTAATTCCTCCCTTATTAGTTCGCATCTTAAAAATTGAGAGACAAATATATTATAACATATTTTTGCAGAAATGCAATATAATTTTGCCCATTTTGGGTATTTAGAAAGGCTCCGGTAATTAGATGCTTCCGGAGCGGAGCTTCATTTGTGGTTTAACAATTTATCGGCTATTCTGTTCGATTTATTTAGATGTTTTTTGCACCGATTTCTTAACGAGTGCAGGAATTAGGTGTAATTTTGTGCGGAATAAAATTTTTAAATTTAATTATTTGAAAAATAAAAATGGCAAATATTTTTAAAAATAAAAAAATATTTGCCTTAAATTGTCAAATATTCTATTTATTTAAAAAAATGTGAATAAAAAGATTAAAAAAAACGCTATTTTCAAAAATTTTATTACAAAACAAAAAATTAGCTCAGAAATTTGAATTATCAAATAAAATTTCATATATTTTAAGTGACTTTTCCGGGGTTGATTTTCATTCAATCCTTGGGATTCTCCTCCAGAATCAAATGTTTCCTGAGGGAAACACAATAAGCATTTCGTAAAACCAGGGGCAATTCATGCCCGTTTTCCAAACCCGAAAGGAGGCGTTGAATGTTCTATTCATTCTCAAGGTTTCTACAAAGCGATTACGCAAATCGTCTTTCCGCTCGAGAGATTGAGGAGCTAAAAATTCTGACCAAGGTTTTCCCGTTTAAAGTAAGTTCGTATGTGCTGGATGAATTGATCGACTGGGAAAACCGTCAGGATGACCCGATTTATCGTTTGACCTTTCCGCAACGAGAGATGTTGCTGGAAAAGCATTGGGAGCTGTTGAAAGGTGCGCATGGTTTTGAAGCCGAAAAAGAGGCGGTGAAACGCATTCAGCACGAATTGAATCCGCATCCGGCGGGTCAAATCGACAATATCCCGCGCATCGGGGAACGGCTTTTAGGCGGTTTGCAACATAAATATCGGGAAACGGTATTGGTCTTTCCGGCTCAGGGGCAAACCTGCCATGCCTATTGCACCTATTGTTTTCGTTGGGCGCAATTTGTCAATTTGGGCGAGCATAAGTTCAAAACCAAAGAACAGCGCGATCTGTTCGATTATTTGAGCCAACACAAAGAAGTAACCGATGTTTTGTTTACCGGTGGCGACCCCATGTGGATGAACAATGAAAAGTTGTTTGCCTATCTGGATGTGTTGTTACAACCCGAGTTAAGTCATGTGCGCAGCATCCGCATCGGGACGAAATCGCTTTCTTATTTTCCGCAACGTTTTTTGGGGGAAGAGGGGAAAGAATTATTGGCCTATTTTGAGCGTATGGTCGAAAAAGGCAAAAACGTTTCGATTATGGCACATTTTAGTCATTGGAAAGAGCTGGGAACAGATAAGGTGCGTGAAGCCTCGTTAAATTTACGTAAGGCAGGGGTGACGATTCGCACACAGGCTCCCCTCATTCGGGGAATTAACGATTCCAGTGAAGTGTGGCAGCGCATGTGGGTAGAACAGGTCCAAATGGGCATGATTCCCTATTACATGTTTGTGGAACGCGATACCGGTGCTCAGCATTATTTTTCGGTGCCACTGGCCCGGGCTTATGATATTTTTACCGAAGCCTATGCCAAGGTTTCCGGTTTGGCCAAAACGGTGCGCGGCCCTTCTATGTCGGCCTGGCCCGGAAAAATTCTTATCTCGGGCATCAAAGGAAGCGGAGATGCCAAAAAATTTATTTTGAAGTTTATCCAGTCGCGTGATCCGGATTTGATCAACATTCCGTTTTACGCGAAATACGATGAAAATGCCATTTGGCTGGACGATCTGGAACTTGAGCCTGACATGCAGGAAGCGATTGACGAGATGATGGAAGCTTACCGTCGGGAACCGAAAGAAGTTTCTGAGGTGGCATAATTTTAAAGGGGAAATGTGAAAGGGGAAGAAGGGTTAAAACCTTCT
>CAYXUS010000279.1:0-11582 GCA_964468415.1 uncultured Caldithrix sp. | reverse complement strand
ACTTTTAGTCCTGTTTCCAGAACGGCCGGTTTGTACGAAGAGGTAACCGTGGCGGTTTTCAGATTGGGCTCGGTTTCCACCACTTTCAAATCGACGTAAAGCGGCAATTCTACGCCCACCGGTTTTTCCTGAAAGAAATCCACATCGACCTGAGTATTGGGGAGCAAATACAAAACAGCATCTCCCAAAAAATCTTTATGAATGGGAATTTGTTCGAATGTTTCCAAATCCATGAAAACCAAATTATCGCCATCGTCGTAAATGTATTCCATTTTGCGTGTTTCGAGTTCGGCTTTTTCCACGTTTTCGTCGGGACGGTAACGTTTTTCCGCATTTTGCCCGGTTTGCAAATGCTTCATTTTGGTTTGTACTACCGCCTGCCCTTTGCCAGGCGTAATATGCATAACATCGGTCAAAACGTATAATTCGCCATTAAAAATAATAATATTGCCTTTGCGCAACTGGATGGCTTTAAGTTTCATAAATTCCTCCTGCTTTGCGTTTCATTTTTTCAAATTTTTCAGAATCCAGCGAAAACTTGTAAGACTTGCTGCGTTCCTGCACCCATTTTTTGTACTCACGGGAATCGAAAAGTTCTTTCAGATCGGCATGCAAGGGCACAATTTGTTCACCTACCACCCACTTCATCGGGAGGCCCGTCGTCTCGTCGATTACCGCTTCCCACTCAATAGCCCAGCTAATCACTTCAACCGGATACTTTTTTAAATCACGATTCAAAGCCATGAACCAGGCCTGATGTTCGGGGTTAATGTAATAAAAAATCCGAGAATACAAATACGCATTATGAAAATGATCCGGCGTATTCACCAAACCGGCCAAACGTAATCGCCAGGCCGTTACCAGTAAAACTTCCACCGCTTTTGAGGCCATGCCTAAGCCGGGATATTGCTGGCCGGGCATTTGCGGGCGATCTTTGGTAAACGTTTTTTTGGGATTTTGCATGCACAGCCATTCGATGGCCAATGTTTCAAAATATTTACCGTTCAAATACGTGGAAAACGGCATCTGAATTTCGATAACCTTGCGCCGCAAAACCGCCTCAACCAACAGGTGCCGGCTGTCTTTCTTTTCATCGTAAATAATAAAACGATGAATATACGGATCATTGGTGTCCATTTCAAACAGAAGATTTTTGAACCCCAGAGAGTGGAGATGCTCGAGAATACTGTATTGTTTTAAAGCATTGATAATCCCCTTTTTCGAATAGAAGCCAAGAAACAGTCCCTCGGAACGATGCCCGATGTTTAATTCAAACAAGTCTTTTTCCGATAAAAGCGAATCGTCCGAATTTGGCGCTTGCAATTGCGCGGTGGTTAATCGCTTGGCAATTCTCCAATAACGTTTCGGAATTTTAAACTTCATATTTCCTCATTTTTTGTTTTTCAAACAATAGGCGATAAAATCGTAATACACTTCCCAACTATCTTTTCCGTAACCGCCACCGGCCAGCACGATCAACGGAATGTTTTTCTCACGTACCATGCGGTACACAAACAGGTTGCGTTCCAGCATTCCCTTGCGCGTTAATTTCATGTCGCCGATGGCGTCTTTTTCGTAAGGATCGGACCCGGCAATGTAAAATACCGCCTGAGGCCTGAATTCATGGAAAATAGGCGGAAGTTCCTGCTCCAGAACCGTTAAATAGGTTTCGTCGTTACACCCGGGTGGCAGCAAAATATCGCGGTTGTGCGGACGATCGATTTCGACCCAGGTGTCGGCATGCATGGAAAAGGTAAAAACGTCGGCATCGTCTTTAAAATAAAGCAGATTGCCGTTGCCCTGATGGTAATCCAGATCGATGATCATGTACCGCTGAGCACGTTTCAGTAACCGAAATTTTTCGATGGCCACGGCCACATCGTTCACCAGGCAAAATCCTTCCGCCCGATCGCGATGCGCATGGTGGAAGCCCCCGCCCAGGTTAAAGGTGGGAACAGTGTGCTTTAAGGCAAACGCCGTGGCCAGTAAGGTACCGCCTGTTGCAGCCCGAAAGTACTCTAAGATCGAATTGTAAAACATGTTCACCGTGTCCAGACGTAAAATCTGGCTCACGTATTGCGGATCTTGCAATTTTCGCAAGTAAATCTCGTCATGCACCAGGCGCAAATCGTCGTAAGAGCAAAGATAAGGTCGTAGAATATTTTTTCGCGTGAGCAGTTTTTCTTTTACCAGACGATCACGAATTTTCTTAAAGCGCATCACATCAAAGGTCTGGTGTTCGCCAACGGAAGGCAAGCCGTAGATGTAATCCGAAGAGTAAACGACGCGTACGTATTCTTTGTGAAAAGGATTCCACACCATTAAATTTCGCCCGCCCAATTCTGAAAAAATTTGTCGTAAATGCCATCCTGATCGCTGGTTAGTTTTAAAATTTTTTGCAATTTCACATACGCCGCTTCCAGCGTCATCTTACCAATACCCCGAGCTCCGGCACGCAGGGCTTGTTTGCCGCATTCGTACAAATTCAAATCGATGCCGCCGTACACCGATTGACTGCCAACAAAAACCACATTGCCCTGATCGACCGCGGTGGAAATAAAATCGATCCAATGGCCGTAGGTCGCCGGCAAATTACCGGCACCAAACCCTAAAATAATAAAGGCCCGCACATTGGCATCCAGTAAATTCTCGAAAATCGTAGCTTCTAACGAAGGTTGCGCATTTAAAACAACCACTTGTTCCCGAAATCCCGGAAGCAAGAGGGGTGTTCCGGTAACCGGCCGAATTTGCTTTTCATCGATTTCGATTTTTACTCCGATCCGCCCCAGATAGGGATAATTGGGAGAATCAAAGGCATCGTAACTGGAAATATTGATTTTTTTACTGCGGTTTCCGCGTAACACACGCTGCCCGAAGACAATCATCACCTCGGGAATGTCCATTGTGGCCAGTTCGATGGCATCGATCAGGTTGGAGCGTGCATCGTTGCGCAATTGTGACAGAGGACGCTGGGCACCGGTCAAAACAACCGGCTTTCGGAAATTCAGCAGGGAAAACGACAGCGCCGAGGCCGTGTAAGCCATGGTGTCCGTACCATGAATGATCACAAAACCATCATAATTCTTTTCGTGGTCGTAAACCAATTGAGCCAACAAATCCCACTCCGGCGCATGAATGTTTGAGCTGTCCAGATTAAAAGGAATTTTAACGTGAATCTCGGCAATCTTTTCTATTTCCGGCACATAGGTCAAAATTTGATCCTGCAATTTCCCCGGAGCCAATTCTTCTCCCGGCGCGGTGGGCGCCATTCCGAAGGTTCCGCCTGTGTGAATCAGTAAAATTTTTTTCATGTTTTTCCTTTACTATTCAGATCAGAGAATTCAATTCATTGCACCAAAGCGATGCCAGTAAACGATGGGCTAATTTAACGGAAAGTACCTGATCAGATCAAATTAAAAACGGACTGTGCCTCCTATTAAAGAAAAAGCCACCTACAGAGCATTCTGCAGGTGGCTTGAGGATTTTGATGTTTCGTTTTATTTGCGGTTACGAATTTCGGCTTGAGCCGCGGCCAGTCGTGCAATGGGCACACGGTAAGGCGAGCAGCTTACGTAATTCAGGCCGACACGGTGGCAAAAATCGATCGAACGCGGATCGCCGCCATGCTCACCACAAATACCCACCTTCAAATTCGGTTTGGTAGAACGGCCTTTCTTCACACCCATTTCAACCAGTTGTCCTACACCGCTTTGATCCAGTGTCTGGAACGGATCATCCGGCAAAATACCTTTTTCTTTGTATTCTTGCAGGAATTTACCGGCATCATCGCGGCTGTAGCCAAAGGTCATCTGTGTCAGGTCGTTGGTACCAAAAGAGAAGAATTCGGCTTCTTCGGCGATTTCGTTGGCCGTGAGAGCCGCCCGCGGAATTTCGATCATGGTTCCAACTTTGTAATCTACCTTTACGCCCATTTCTTCCATCACTTTTTCCGCCGTTTCCACGACCACTTTCTTTTGGTGGGCCAATTCGGCCTTGGTACCAACCAGCGGAATCATGATTTCGGGATACACTTTCACGCCTTCTTTGGTCAGTTTACAGGCCGCTTCCATGATTGCGCGTGCCTGCATCTCAGTAATTTCCGGATAGGTAATACCCAAACGGCAGCCACGGTGTCCCAGCATGGGGTTAAACTCGGATAGTGCTTCCACTTTGGCTTTTACCTGCTCCAGAGTAACGCCCATTTCTTCGGCCATTTCTTTCTGGCTTTCTTCATCATGCGGTAAAAATTCGTGCAATGGCGGATCCAGCGTGCGGATGGTCACCGGCAGATCGTGCATTACTTTCAAAATGCCGTAAAAATCTTCGCGTTGGTAGGGCAAAAGTTTTTCCAGTGCTTTTCTGCGTCCGGCTTCGTCATCGGCCAGAATCATTTCGCGCACGGCTTTAATGCGATCACCCTCGAAGAACATGTGTTCGGTACGGCACAAACCGATTCCTTCGGCGCCAAAATTGCGGGCTACTTCGGAATCGTGCGGAGTATCGGCATTGGTGCGCACATTCAGCTTGCGGATTTCATCAGCCCAGCTCATCAATTTGCCAAAATTACCGGAGAGCGCCGGTTCAACCGTGGGCACCTTTCCTTCGATCACCTCACCGGTGCTACCATCCAAAGAAATCCAATCGCCTTCTTTGAACACCTTGCCACCGGCCGCCATTGTTTTTTCACGGTAGTCGATTTCCAATTCGCCACATCCGGCCACACAGCATTTCCCCATTCCGCGCGCCACTACAGCGGCGTGAGAGGTCATTCCGCCGCGCTGGGTCAAAATACCTTCGGCCGCATCCATTCCGCCGATGTCTTCCGGCGAGGTTTCAATGCGGACCAAAATGACCTTTTCACCTTTCTTGGCCCATTCTTCGGCGTCTTCGGCGTTAAACACAATGCGTCCGGTCGCAGCGCCCGGAGAGGCGGGCAAGCCTTTGGCAACCACTTTCTTTTCGGCTTTAGGATCAAAGGTCGGATGCAATAATTGATCTAATTGTTCGGGCTGCACACGCATCACGGCCGTTTCTTTGTCGATCAGGCCTTCTTCCACCATTTCCACGGCAATACGTACGGCGGCAGCGGCGGTGCGTTTACCGGTACGGGTTTGCAGCATCCACAAACGACCATGCTGAATGGTAAATTCGATGTCCTGCATGTCTTTGTAATGTTGCTCTAATTTTTTCTGGATTTCATCCAACTGTTTATAGGCTTCGGGCATTAACTCTTCCAGGGTCACTTGGCTGGGATCGGTTTTGGTATTGTGATTGATGGGTTGCGGCGTACGAATTCCGGCCACCACGTCTTCACCCTGTGCATTGACCAGATATTCACCGTAAAAAATCTTTTCACCGGTTGCCGGGTTACGTGTAAAAGCCACACCCGTTGCAGAATCGTCGCCCATATTTCCGAACACCATGGCCTGCACGTTTACAGCCGTACCCCAATCGGGAGGAATGTTGTTGATTTCGCGGTATTTAATAGCGCGTTCATTGTTCCAGGAACCGAACACGGCATTAATAGCGCCCCAAAGCTGATCCCACACATCGGTCGGGAAATCTTTGCCGGTACGTTTTTTGATTTCGGCCTTAAAAAGCTCCACTAATTTCTTCAGATCTTCGGCGTCCAGTTCGGTGTCTAATTTGACCCCTTTTTCTTTCTTAACTTTGTCGATGATCACTTCGAAAGGATCTTCTTCCTCTTTCGATTCCGGCTTTAGCCCCATTACAACGTCGCCGTACATTTGCACGAAACGCCGATAGGAATCCCAACCGAACCGTTCGTTGTTGGACATTTTAATCAGTCCGTGGACCGTTTCGTCGTTTAAACCAAGGTTCAGAACCGTATCCATCATGCCCGGCATGGAAACCGGCGCACCGGAACGGACGGAAACCAGGAGCGGCTTTTCAGGATCGCCGAATTTTAGTCCCATTATTTCTTCGATGTGACGCACACCGTCGATAATTTGCTGTTTTACATCTTCGGGATACTGGCCGTTGTTTTCATAATACATTTTGCAAACTTCTGTGGAAATGGTAAATCCGGGGGGAACGGGAATACCAATGTTTGCCATCTCGGCAAGGTTGGCGCCCTTACCACCAAGCAATATTTTCATATCTTTATTGCCTTCGGCTTTTCCGGCTCCAAATTTATAGACATATTTGTGTCCCATAACTACCTCCATCGGTTAAGATTTCGTGAATAGAATAACATTTTTCTGCAAAAATTTTAGCAATTTAATTTAACGAAAGGCTAATCTTCTGTCAAGAAAATCGCCTTGTAATTTCAATTTTCGAAACATTATCGCCCAAATTTTTCCAAAATTTATACCGTTTTAATTTTGCATTAAATCATTTGCCCCGATTTGTCATTTCGGCGGTTCCTTTTCCGAAATCTGCAAATTTCAATACACAATTTCTACCCGTTTTTCAGACACTTTTACCTCCGAAGAAAGGAAAGGTTCAGTAAATCTGAAAATTTTAATTATCTTTTTTCAACGTTTTTTATTAGTCGTATTATTCTTTCTTGCGCCGACACCGCATTCCGCGCCCTGTCCCAATAATTTGGCAAAAAATACCGATCGCTCCTTTAGGGTGACTTAAATCACAATAAAATTTTAGAACTATGGTTAAATAATACGCGTTGTTGTGGTGGGGATGTATTTTCGGAAATGATAACTTCATCCCAAAAAAATTTGTTCTTATTTTAAATCTGGAAGCCATCATTTTCAAGGAGGAAAAATTGCCAAGGCTTCTTTATTTTTGCTCGAGCGATGCACAAACTTCGAAGGAAGTGCATCATCTTTTTAATTATTTACCGGAATGGGATGTTGTTTATTTGGCGGCAAAGCAACAGAGTGTGGAAGAGGTCTCTCGTATTTTAGACGAAAAAGAAATCCATTTTATGGTCTTTAATCGGGAATTAGCAGCTTCCGGAATCGAATTATTAAATCGGTTGAGTCACTCATTTCCACTGATACCCACCATTTATTATTCGGCTCAGATGAATTCCAATGATTTCCAAATTTTGAAAAAGGCAAACATAAAACATTGCATTGTGGGTGACGGACGACAGATTTTCTTAATTAAAAGTCTGCAGGAATTGTGGAAATCACATTGGAAGCGAATTCCCGAACGGTTATTACCCGTACGGAAAACAAATTTTGTCAAAAAAGTTGTGGAGATTATTCAAAATCAACCGATTAAGGACTTTAATACAAGGTACATTGCCAAAGCGTTAGAAATCACAGAAGAACAATTTAGGGAACAATTTAAACGTCAGTTTGCGTCGAATTTCAGGGCATTTAAGCAGGCTGTGCTCGATCATTACGAAACCGAACTGCTTTTTCGTCGCAAACTTAAACCCGGAGAGATTTATTCTGTGCTAAATTACCGCAATCTTTCGGCCTTTAGCCGCTCGTTTCGCATTCGGCACGGGGCTTCCTGGCAGGCGGTAATGCGCAAGGCACACCCCCTGCACCTGGCGGGAATTTAGGGTGCGGTTTAAGCATGCGAAAAATAAATCATTTTAATAAATGAAAGAGTTGTTGGGCATATGAGCAAACAAGATCACTCTTCCCGTATTAATGAAAATATTTCCACACTGGTAGAATTGTTGAAATGGCGTGCTGCCGCGCAACCTAACGAGCGCGCTTACACCTATCTGAAAGACGATCACAAAACCATTGAAATGACCTATGGTGAGTTGGATGCACGGGCGCGTGCTCTGGCCACCACCCTGCAACGCAAGGGCTTAGAGGGACACCGGGCACTCCTGCTCTACCCTCCCGGCCTCGACTACATCGTGGGATTTTTTGGTTGTTTGTACGCCAATGTAATTGCCGTGCCGGCCTACCCTCCCGACCCCAATCGTCTAAATCGTTCGCTGCCACGTTTGCAGGCCATTGTCAATGATTCCAAAACCACCATTGCCCTAACAACCGATTCCATTTTGTACATGATCCGCATGATGCGCCTGGGAAGCAAGTTGAGCAACACCCTGGGCCGCATGCCGTTTTTACGTAAATTCCGTACAACCATGCGCTATTTTAGCAACGCACAAAGTGCCGTTGCCGAATCACGCGGGCTGGGCGATTTGGAATGGATTTCCAGCGACAATATCCCCACCAGTCTCTCGGCCGAATGGCGCGAGCCAGAGGTCAACAAAGAGACCATTGCTTTTCTGCAATACACATCCGGTTCCACAGGTGATCCCAAAGGGGTGATCTTAACTCACGGAAATCTTTTAGCCAATTCGCGCATCATTTACGATAAGATGGAATACCCGAGCAACTCGGAAGGGGTTTTCTGGATTCCCATTTACCACGATATGGGACTTATCGGCGGAGTTTTGCAACCGTTGTACGGCGCGGTTCCCAGCACACTCATGTCGCCCATTGCCTTTTTGCAGCGTCCTTTGCGCTGGTTAGAGGCTATGAACAATATTTCCAAAGACAAGGTTGTGGGAACGGCCGCTCCGAACTTTGCTTACGAATTGTGCATCAAGAAGGCCACGCCCGAACGCATCGCCCATCTCGATTTAAGTAACTGGGAAATCGCCCTGAGTGGGGCTGAACCCGTGCGCCAGCAAACCATCGATCGCTTTTCGGAAGTATTCGGAAAAGTCGGCTTCAAAAAACAGGCCTTTTTCCCGGCTTACGGCCTGGCCGAAGCTACATTGATGGTCACCGGCTCCAAACGCAAAGAGGGACCGGTTTATCTGTACGTGGACAAATACGCGTTAAAGAAAAACAAGATTCTGGAAACCCCGCCCGAAGATCCCAACAGTCACACACTGGTCAGTTCCGGTTACAGCCATCCCTCGCAGCGGGTGGCCATTGTCAATCCCGAAACGTTTGAGGAATGTCGGCCGGGTGAGATCGGCGAAATCTGGGTGAAAGGGCCCAGCGTTTCGCGCGGCTATTACGGACGGGAAAAAGAGACAAAAGAGACCTTTCACAACTACATTGCCGGCAGCAAAGAAGGCCCCTTTTTGCGCACGGGTGATCTGGGCCTGATAAAAGACGGCCGTTTGTACGTTACCGGGCGCGTCAAAGATCTGATCATTATCCGCGGCACAAACCACTACCCGCAGGATATTGAATTAACCGTGGAAAACGCCCATCCCGAGGTGCGCGCCGGATGTTCTGCGGCATTTACCATCGATGAGAACGGGCAGGAAGAATTGGTGGTTGTCGCGGAAATTCGCCACCACAAAAACGTGGATTTTAATGAAATTATCGATGCCATCCGTCAGGCAGTGTCCGAGAACCACGACGTGCAAGCCAGTGCCGTGGTTTTAATTAAGGCCCGAACCATTAACAAAACTTCCAGCGGAAAAATTCAGCGCCGCGCCACCCGACAGGACTTTTTGGAAGGCAATCTGCAGGTTATTGCCGAATGGCGCATGGGCGCCGCGCAAAAAACGGTGAAGGCCCAACCGCCTGTCCAAGAAGAAACGAAAGAAGAAATTTCGAAAACCGCTCCGGCGGAAGAAAAGACCCAAATCGAAACTCCGGCGGCAGCCAAAAGTAAGGATGAACGGGTTATTGCCATCCAGAACTGGATTCGCAACCAGTTGGCGGAAACGCTCAACACCTCGCCGGAGCAAATCGACATTCGGCAACCGTTCGTCAGCTTTGGTCTGGATTCGGCTCAGGCGGTTGGTTTGACGGGCGATCTGGAAGATTACCTGGGACGCAGTTTGCCTCCCACGCTCATCTGGGACTACCCCACCATCGAAGAACTGGCCAAATATCTTGCCCGGGAAGAGGTCAGCGTCAAAACGGAACTCGTCAAAAAACCGGCACGCGTGCAAAGCGAAGAACCGATTGCCGTAATCGGGGTGGGGGCGCGCTTTCCCAAAGCGCACGGCGTGCACGAATTCTGGAAGCTGCTCAAAGAAAACATCGACGGCATTAGCGAAGTGCCTCCCGACCGCTGGGACAAAGAGGCCTTTTATTCGCCCGATTACGGAACGCCGGGTAAAATGGTAACCAAATACGCCGGTTTTGTGGACAACATCGATCTTTTTGACGCCCAGTTTTTTGAAATTTCACCCAGAGAGGCCGTGCAAATCGATCCCCAACAACGCCTTTTGCTGGAAGTAACCTGGGAAGCATTTGAACATGCCGGATTGCCCGCCGAAAAATTCATGGGCAGCAAAACCGGGGTTTTTGTGGGAATTAGCACCAACGACTATTCCCGGCTGGCACACGGCCATCTGGACAAAATCAATCCCTATTCCGGCACCGGCAATGCCTTTAGCATTGCGGCTAATCGCATTTCGTATTTGTTCGATTTTCACGGGCCAAGCATGTCTATGGACACGGCTTGTTCCTCGTCACTGGTGGCTGTGCACAATGCCTGCCAAAGTCTTTTAGACGGCGAATGTGACATGGCCGTAGCCGGTGGCGTCAATTTGATCATCACGCCGGAGCTTTCCATTACCTTCTCTCAGGCGCACATGCTCTCTCCTGACGGGCGCTGCAAAACGTTCGACGCCAGCGCCGATGGCTACGGCCGGGGCGAAGGTGCCGGTATGGTCGTCCTGAAACGCCTGTCCGACGCTTTAAATGACGGAGACCGAATTCTGGCCGTGATTAAAGGTTCGGCAGTAAATCAGGACGGTAAAAGTAACGGCATTACCGCACCCAACGGTCTGGCCCAGCAACAGGTTATTCTGGAAGCGCTGGCCAATGCCAATGCCGAACCCGACCAGATCCAATACATCGAAGCACATGGCACCGGAACCATTCTGGGTGATCCCATCGAGGTAGAATCTTTAAAACATGTGATGCTTCAGGAACGCAGCCGGGATAACTTTTTGTACCTTGGCTCGGTCAAAACCAACATCGGTCATCTGGAATCTGCGGCCGGAATCGCCGGTCTCATTAAAACGGTGCTGGCCCTGTACCACGAAGAAATTCCCGCACATTTGCATTTTAAGGAACTGAATCCGCACATTAAACTGAACGGCGCACCCATTAAAATTCCCACGCAAAATATCCCCTGGAAGCGCGGAGAACGCAAACGCATGGCCGGTGTAAGCGCCTTTGGATTTGGCGGAACGAATGCTCATGTGATTCTGGAAGAGGCTCCCCTGCAGGAAAACATCGATCCCGAGCGGGGTGAGCTGATCAAAGACAAACCGTTTATTTTGCCCATCTCGGCCAAAAGCCCCACGGCACTCAACGACTACGCCCGGGCACTAAGCCATTTTGTGCACCACCACCTGATTGACGAATCGAATGCTTTGTACGATCTTGGTTTTACTTTGGCACTCAAACGCACGCATCATGACCAGCGTTTGGCCATTGTTGCCGAAACCAAGGAAGAAATTCGCCAGAATATTCAGGATTTCATCGAGCGTAAAGAAAATCCGTGGATTGTGAGCGATGTGTACAATCCCAATTTCCGTCCCAAAATGGCCTTTGTCTTTTCCGGTCAGGGTCCCCAATGGTGGGCGATGGGGCGCGAGCTATTTCAGAAAGAACCGGTTTTCCGGGCAACCATCGAACGCATCTCGCTGCTTCTGGAAGAGTACACTACCTGGTCATTAAAAGACGAATTGTTGGCCG
>CAYXUS010000278.1:0-16772 GCA_964468415.1 uncultured Caldithrix sp. | reverse complement strand
GAATCACATTGTCCACATTTGGATCGTCCAGTACCACCTGCAAAGCGTCACGATATGTTTCATGCGTGGCGCTGGCAATCATATCCACCGGATTGGTGCAGGCGGCTTCTTCCGGCAAAAAGGCCTTTAACCGTTCGATGGTTTTCTGTTCGAATTTGGCCAACTGCAGGCCATTCTGTTCCAGCGCATCACTGGCCAAAATACCCGGCCCGCCGGCATTGGTTATTATGGCCGTTCGCGGCGACCGAGGAACGGGCTGGGCAGCCAGGGCACGGGCGGCGTCAAACATTTCTTCCAATGTTTCCATGCGCAACACACCGCACTGTTTTAAAAATCCGTCCATCACATATTCCGGATTGGCCAGCGCCCCCGTGTGGGAAGAGGCCGCTTTTTTGCCGCTTTCGGTGCGTCCGGCCTTAACAGCCAAAATAGGCTTTTGTTTCGCCAGGGCACGGGCGGCGTCAAAAAAAGCCCGCGGATTGTCGATGCTCTCCAGATACAGAGTAACCAGGTAGGTGTTGGGGTCGTTTTGCAAAAATTCCAGCACATGGTGGTCGGAAATTACCGCTTTGTTTCCGGTGCTGACAAATATGGAAAACCCCAGGTCGCTTTGTGCCGCCAATTCCATGATCGCCACCCCTAAAGCACCGCTTTGTGAAACGTAAGCCACGTGGCCCGGATTGGGCAAAGTGGGTGAAAACGTTCCGTTAAACGAAACCGCCGGATCGGTATTGAAAATTCCCATGCAGTTGGGGCCCAGCAAATTCATTCCGTATTGCCGGGCAATTTCCACCAGTCTGCGTTCCCGTTCAACGCCTTCGCCGCCAATCTCTTTAAATCCGGCGCTAATGACGATCACATTTTTAATTTCGTTTTTGCCCAAATCCTGCAGTGTATCCAGCACAAATTTGTAGGGCAGCAAAATAACGGCCAAATCGGGTTTTTCCGGTAATGAGTGCAAATCGGGATAACAGGGAACCCCCGAAATTTGGTCGGCCTTGGGATTAACAATGTAAATTTTTCCCGTGTAATGCATGCGTAAAATGGCGTCCAAAAATTTTTTTCCAAGCGAACCTTCCTTGCGCGAAACGCCAATGAGCACAATGGAAGAAGGACGAAAAATTTGCGTTAAATCTGGCATGGAAAATCTCCTTACCTTTCATTATCAGGCGGTTAAGTTCTGCTTGCCATCCGCAAGCAGCATCCGAACTTGCGACTCCTCTAAACTAATGCGCCCGGCATGAGCCGGCACAGGTTGGTGGAGCCACCAGACGAATAAAATTTAAATCACTTTTTACCCGAAGAGATAAATATACGGTTTTTTGAGGATGGAGTAAAAGAAGAAATCAATATTAACGGAAGAAAAAACAATTTTACTGATCGTCGATTAGCGCATCGATTTCTTCCTTGAGCTGTCGGATATCCAAGGGTTTACGCAACACCTTTTTTACGCCTAAATTCTTGATAAACTCCAGAGAATATTTCTCCAGATACGCGCTAATGATAATGATCGGTATTTCGGGAAACGCATCCGATGCCCATCGGGCGAATTCCAGACCATTCATTTGGGGCATCTCAATGTCCACAATGGCCAAATCCGGATGGCTTTTGCCCACGATTTTCATCGCTTCCACTCCGTTTTCCGCCTGTAGTGTTCCAAATTTCTGCATCGTCAGAAAATCGTTGAGCATTTCCCGCACTTCCAGAGCATCGTCCACAATCAGAATCGTTTTCATTTGAAGCCCATCATTTTGGTTAATTTTGTCTATCGAAACATACGAAACATCGCTTGTTAAGTTCATCAAAAAGTGTCCTTTTGTCTAAAATTTGTTTCCCCCTCATCGTAGCTCCGCCTGTGAAATGCAATATTCAGCTCAGGGCACATTTCCTTTCGGGAATGATATTGACAGCTTCTGATCGCTTATTGAAATTTGTCTTTTATATTTATCGCCTGAAAGAGTAAAAAATTTAGTAAATGTTTGGCGTGTTATTTTATTTGCACTAAACTTGTGATTCATCGTACATTGAAGCACATTTAAAAAGAGTTAAGGAAAGCCCAGTTATGCTGGAGAAGGTCAAAATCGGGCATTTTACCGATTTTCAAAATGCCACCGGTTGCACGGTGATTGTTCCGCCGGAGAGAAACATCGCTTCCGGATGTGCCTTTGGCGCGGCACCGGGCACCCGCGAGCTTGCCCTGCTGCAACCCGAAAAAAAAGTGGAATCCATTCATGCCCTGGTCTTAACCGGCGGCAGTGCCTTTGGTCTTAATGCGGCACAGGGCGTCATGGAAGAATTGGCCCGCCGGGGGAAAGGCTTTCCTACCGATTACGGCCCCGTTCCCATTGTACCTGCCGCCGTAATTTTTGACAAAAATGTGGGCAACGCTCACGCCTTTCCCGGCCCGGAGCATGGGGCTCTTGCTTTGCAAAATGCGCAAAATAATTTTGAGGTGATGGGTAATATCGGGGCGGGAACCGGGGCTACGGTCGGTAAATGGGCCGGATTAAAATTTGCCATGAAGGCAGGAATCGGCATTTCCGTGAACCAGTTTCATTCGGTCGAAATGCTGGCCGTTACCGTGGTTAATGCCGTGGGCGATGTGCTTGACAAAAACGGTAAAATTCTTGCCGGCGCCATCGATTCTGCTCACACGTTTTTAGCGGAAAAAAACAATCGGGCGCGCTGGCAGAGCCCAAAAGTAGGTTTGAATCAGAATACCGTGTTGAGCGCTGTTTTAACCAATGCCCGACTGACCAAAACGCAGGCGCACTATCTTGCGCAACGCGTGCATCTGGCTTTGGCACGGATGATCGAACCCTCACATACCAGTTTTGACGGCGATGTCTCGTTTGTGGTCAGTCTCCCGGAAGTTGACGTTCCGATTGATTTGACGGCTGCCATGCTCGGCGAAACCGTAGAACATTCTGTAATCAACGCCGTTACTTCCTGTGAAAGCATGTTCGGACACGTAGGTTTTAAGGATTTGCAGAGGATGCCATGATCGGCGAAATTCAACAAGCACTTTCGCTTATTAATTTCCGAATTTTTTTGTTCAGCATGGTTCTCTTTCTGGTCGGTTACACACTGGCCCCTCTGGCATATTACAAGCAATGGAAGATTTTGCTGGCCTACCCCCTGTGGATTGCGCGCAAATTGGACAAATTAACTCAAAAAAAATGGACACCCATCGTACTGTTCGTGTTCATTCTTTCCATCAACATTATTTCCCTTTTTGTCGATCTGCTTTCGGGATATGTCCCGGGCCTTCCCTTCTTTTTCGCCATCTGGACGGGGTTAAACATCGGGGTGGTTACTTACCACACGCTGGAGGGACGCTATTACTATCTTTCGCTGCTCAATCCGGTGGCTCTTCTGGAGCTCCCCGCCTCGTTTGTGGCCTTTAGCCTGGCCATCGAAATCAATTGCGTACGCCTGTCGTGCCCCTATCTTTCGCTGGAGGCACATTCATTTTCCGTGTATTTCCGCACTTTTTTAGTGGTTGTCATACCTTTGCTTATTTTGGCGGGAATAATCGAAACGTTTGCCATTCGGCTGGCACAAAAGGTAGAGGAAGAAGAGCAGGAAAAGAACCGGGAGCACTCCACGCCTTCCGAAAATCACGAAGACAAGAACCAAAAATAATCCGCAAAAATCAGTCGAGAATTTTTAAACGAACCAATGTTCGGCGTAACACGGCCGCACCTTCGAACAACACGGCCTGCATTCCCGTTTTTTGTGCGCCCTCAACATTTTGAGGGCGATCGTCAATAAACAAACATTCTTCCGGCCGGCAATCCACATTTTTTGCCGCCGTAATGTAACACTGGGGATCGGGTTTCAAAACCCCGACTTCAAAAGAAAGGGTCGGTCGGGGAATGGTTTGCAGAAAGGGGAAATGTTGCCGGCAATATTCCCAGTGAATGGGATCGGTGTCGGAAAGCAATCCCACCCGATAACGCGCCTGAACTTCGTAAAACAATTTCTCCATTTCCGGCATGGGGGCAAACACCGAACACCAAATTTTCTTAAACTGGTCAAAGCTTACTTTCAGGCCATGTTCCGCACAAAAGGCCCGATAGAACTCATGCGGGGTTAACTGCCCCATATTAAAACGACGGAAAAGCTCATTCTTAAAAGCGTTGTCTAAAATTAATTTCATGTCGGTGAGTTCGGGCGGCAAACCGAAAAAGCGTAAACTTTCCCTGCGAAACTTCACATCAACCAAAACCCGGCCCAAATCAAAAATTACCGCTTTAATCATTCCGTTTCCTTAATTTTCCGAGGCTACATCTCACGCATTTTGTGGACGATCAAAATGAATTTTAATTTGCAAATAACTTCCGGGATGGGGTAACAATTCGTAGCGTGCGTTGTATTCCGCTAATATTGCCTGAAGTTCCTCGCTAAGCGGTGGAAATTCTTCCGCCTGAGAATAGGCCAGGAAAGAAAGCAAATACTGGTCGTGCATCAAATCCAGACTTACCTGCAGGGGGTGGTCGGTAAGGCGTGTCAAATAATTAAAAATGTAATTGAGCACTTTAACCAACGGCTTGGGGTCCTGAACCATGAGCGTGCATCCTTCGTCGAGAATCAGGTTTGCCTTAAGTTCCTTTTGGTCATCAATGTATTTGATTAACGCTTTCAAGTCTAAACGTTGAACATCGTCCATGGAACCTCCGTTTTATTAGTGGTTTTTAGAAAGTTCGTCTTAAACCGAAGAAATCTTGAATTTCAATATTACTTACCCATCGTTTTGCTCTTTTGCAGGTAACGACAAAATAAACGCATCGGCTTCTCCCGAACCCGCAATAATTTGTAACTCGCCCCCCAGAGAATTTAAAATTTGTCGTGCCTGCAAAATGCCCAACAAATCCGGGTCGTCTAACAGTTCTTCGGTTTTCAAAAACATATCTGGTTTAAACAAAACCTCTGAAGGAAGCACATTGCCATTGTTTCGGATGGTAATGATTGTTCGTCCGCCTTCGTCGGGTGTAGAAATCACCTGAATGATCGGTTTGTGTTTTGGGGGAAATTTCTTGAGACTAAAATCCAAAAGCAGTAAAAGAGCCTGCCTTAACAGCTTTCCATCACTGACCACATGCGTAACTTCCAGATACACATGGGATTGCAGAGCCGGGAATTTCTCCTCCACACTGTGCAGCACGCTTTTGATTAGCTCCGGCAGATCGATTTGGCTAATCTGTTTTTCGTAATTGAGTAAACGGGCCTCGGCTTTCAAATACTGCCACACCGGCTCCATTGATTTGTTCGCCCCGGCCAACTGTTTGTGGGCTGCCGTGAGCGCTTTTTCTCCCTGCTCTTTCAACAAATCTTCCACCCGACGCACGGCATCCCGGTAGCGGTCGATTAATGGCAAGATGGCCACATGCTTAAAAAGTGTTTCCTGACGCAACTGCAAAAAGGCTTTTGAGTGTTGCTCTAACGCTTCTTCCAAAGAACGAATACGCTGTTTGGCGTGCATTTCTTCCGTGATGTCTTCTTGGTGCATTAAAACCAGATCCGGAGCCACGTAAGCCAATTTGACTAAAAAATATTTTGTGGAAAAGTCCTGACTGCTCACACTTTCGATTTGCGTCTCCATCGAAATTTCGTTGTCAAAACATTCGTGCAACAATTCTACCAATTCGGGAATGTTGCGGTAAATCTCACTGGCCTTGTGTCCCAAATATTCGCTGATTCTCCCATAAGTTGCCGCCATTGCCATGTCGTTGTAATCAATCAAAATAAAATCTTCGCCGTGTTTTTGCCAGGTGTAGGTGGGAATGGGAATGCTTTCGTATTGCGCCCGTAACCGGCTTTCGCTACGCTTAAGCTCGATTAGCTGGGCTATCGATTTTTGCTCCAAATCGATCAATTTGGTTTGAAGCTGTTCGATAAGCTTGTTATTGTAAAGCACCAAACTTAAAAGGTCGGCCGCATGCCTCAAAAGATTTTCCTGCCCGGAAGAAAATTTCAGTTCGGTTGAGGAAAAAAGACTTAACGAGCCAATCACTTCTTCATTAATGCGCAAAGGCAGCAGAATGCCGGTTTTCATTCCCTGCTTTATAAGAAGAGATGTAATTTTAACGGATTTGTCAAAAACTGTCAAATTGTCCACATACACTACCTGGCCCTGTTTTAGCCGCCCGTAATACAAAAGATTTTTGAGAGGAATCGTGTAGTCGGCATGGTAATAATGCGAATGCGCAAACTTTGCAGAAACAACTTCTGCAACACCCTTTGCCGTGTCGTACAAAAGAACCAGCCCACCATCGTAATTAAAAATAGACCTCAAATTGTCCAAAAAAACCGAAGCTATTTTTTCCGGAACGTGAACATTACGCAGTTTGTGCTGAATATCGATTAACAGTTTGTAACTTTGGTAATTCTTCCTAAGCTTCTGTTCTTCTTCGTAACGTTTGGTAATATCAATGCCAATGGCCCAGTTCTGCCAGCCGGAGACGGGATAAATGTCGGAAATATTTGTCCAGGAAATCACCTTGTTTTGGCCGCCTTTGGCCCTAATGACCAATTCCCACTGCCGAAAGTGATTCCCGCGTTTGGCCCATTCCTGAATAAGTTTTTGACGGTATGCTTCATCGGGATACAAAAGCTTTACCCAATCCGGATTGCCAACTATTTCTTCGGCAGAATAGCCCGTAACCCGTTCGCACTCCTCGTTCCAGAAAACAATTTCTCCCTTCTCATCCAGTGCATCAATGCACACCGGCAATTTTTGAAAAATGGCCCGAATTTCATTTTCCGAAATGTCTAAAACAAAAGACCTTCCCGTAGAACTTCGTGCTTTCAACAAAATTTTCCTTTAACAAATAACAAATTCATGCCAACTAAAAAAGATAATTGTCACGAAGCTAATTTTCAAAAAATTCTTAATGGGGAAACTAACACCCGATTTCGGACTAAATTTTGCGTTCTTTAAAAGCAACACAAGGGGCACAACCATGTTGGCCTCCAAATGACACAAAACGCTGTTTTTAAAAAAATTTCACTTTCCAACAAAATCTTTTGCAAAGCAAATGTACCGATTTGTTTGATTCCTTGTACGCCAGACCTTAATTTAGTCACTCAAAACTGAACGACTAACCAAAAGAGGCGCCTATGCGAATTTTAATGGCCTTTCTCATGGCAACAATCCTGTTTTCCTGTTCCAATGCCGCAAAAACATCCAAAGCAGTTAAGCCCGCAAAAAATATTGATTGGGCACAGGGAATTGTGTGGTACCAAATTTTTCCGGAACGCTTCTACAACGGAGACACAACCAATGATCCCACTCCGCAGGAAGTCCCCGGTTCCGAGCTGCAGCCCGGTTGGCGCATTCATCCCTGGACATCCGACTGGTACCGGCTGCAACCCTGGGAACGCAAGCAATCCGACAATTTTTACGATGTGGTTTTCACCCGGCGCTACGGCGGAGATTTAATCGGCGTGGAGAAAAAACTGGACTACCTGCAAAAATTGGGCATCGACGCCATCTATTTCAATCCCGTGTTCGAATCGCCCAGCCTGCACAAATACGACGGGTGCGGCTACCACCATATCGACAACAATTTCGGGCCGGATGCTCAGGGAGATTTGCGTCGTTTAAAGGCGGCCCATGAGAACGAAAATCCCAAAACATGGATCTGGACCAAAGCCGATTCCGCCTTTCTGCATCTCATTCAAGCGGCCCATGCCCGCGGAATACGCATCGTAATCGACGGCGTATTTAACCACACGGGAACCTGTTGCTTTGCTTTTCAGGATGTGCTCAAACATCAGCAAAAATCCAAATATGCCAATTGGTACACCATCCTGCGTTGGGATAATCCCGCCACTGCGCAAAACGAATTCGATTACAAAGGCTGGTGGGGTGTAAAATCGCTTCCGGAATTAAAAGAAGATGCCAACGGCATTGTGCACGGGCCGCGGGAATACATTTTTAATTGCACCCGCCGCTGGATGGACCCCAACGGCGATGGCGATCCTTCCGACGGCATCGACGGCTGGCGTCTGGATGTGGCGGAAGAAGTAGCCAAGCCTTTCTGGAAAGAATGGCAGGCATTGGTCAAATCCATTAATCCCGGTGCAATTACGGTTACGGAGATCTGGCATGATGCTTCGGGCTGGATTAAGGACAGCCTGACCGACGCGACTATGAACTACGAATTTGCCCGCGTTGTAAAAGGTTTTTTTATCGATCAAAAAAACGCCATTAGCGCCCAACAATTTGCCGCACGTTTTCAGGAAATGCAAAAACGTTACGGCTTTGCCGTGTTCAACCGTTTGTGGAGCATGCTCGATTCCCATGACACCGATCGGCTGGCCTCACAAATTCTCAATCCCGATCATCCTTACAATCACGAAAACAGCCCGCGCAACAACCCCGATTATCTGGTGCGCAAGCCCCATGCTTTTGAACGCAAAATTCAGAAACAAATCGTTGCCTTCCAAATGCTGTTCGCCGGCTCTCCGATTGTCTACTACGGAGACGAAGCGGGCATGTGGGGCGCAACCGATCCCGACGACCGCAAACCCATGGTTTGGCCTGATATGCGGTTTGAACCGGAGAGCCACCACCCGTTACCCGGCAAAACCCGCCCTGTCGATTCGGTTAAGTTCGATCGCGATTTGTTCGTATTTTACCAAAAGCTCATCGCGCTGCGCCACTCGCTGCCGGTCATCCGCAAAGGCAACGTCCAATTTTTAGCCACGCACAATAAAGATGTGGCACTTTTTGCCCGCGAGAGCACAGGACAGATACTTGTCGCTTTTTTTAATCGTTCGGCAAAAGAACAATCCGTAGCATTACCCGAGACTGCATGGCAAAGAAAAACTTTTGAGAACCCGTGGCAAGGGCAAACTTTAAACTGGGTTGCGGGCCAAAAAATTCGGATTCCCGGAAAAGGTTTTTTGATTTTTGTCTCAGAGAAATGAATCTTTTCTTCGTTTGATTCGTAATTAAGGGCAAAAAAAGAACCGAGGGGAAAAAGCAATGGAAGCACTATTTGCCGTTTTAATGTTTATCGTGCTGGCATGGATTGTACTGAAAATTTTTGCCGTTCTTTTCCATGTGAGCATTTTTATGATCGCCTTGCCCTTTAAAATATTGGGGGTAATTTTGGCACTGTTGCTGGTCCCGTTAATTGCCGTACCATTGGGGCTCTTTGCCGGATTGGCCGGTTTGTTGCTAATCCCTTTTGCCATCGCAGTCCCCTTGTTGCCTTTGATCATCATCGGGCTCGGCATCTGGCTTTTGATTAAAAATGCCTGAATTTAAATAAACAAAACCGCCTCGTATGGGGCGGTTTTTTTCTCCCCTTCACAAAAACTTCTCACACAATCGAACGATCTCTTCCGCTCCGTTGGGCCGTAAAGGTTTTTCTGCCGCATTGCTTGTTGCCCGCACAAGTGTCTCAAGCGCTTCCAGCCACTGCCCTGCCGTAAATTGTTGTGGCGTGACAAAACGATGCACAAAATTCTCCCGTACAAAAGCCTCGATAAAAGGTGACTCGGGAAAATCCGGCCGTGTTATGAGCAGCAGCGGTTTGTGCAGCAAGTAAGCCTCGGCCACGGTGCTGTAGCCCGATTTACAGACCAAAAGATCGGCCGCCTGCACAAGGTCGGGATGAAAAAACTCAGAATGGTGCGGTAAGACGATCAGATTACCATCCGTGTACTTTTGCGCCACGTCGTTGGGAATGATGAAATAAATATCCTTTAATAATTTTAAGCGATCCATGAACCGATGACGGGTTTTTATGCCCCCGGTGGAGATGAGAACGGCTTTGGCTGCCGTCGGGATGCCCAATGCGCGCCGGGTTTCTTCTGCCGAATGTCGGGGATAGCGCGCCACCGGCGAAACCGTTCTTGCCTTTGCAGAAAAAAAAGTAAAAGGCTTTGCCTTAATGTGCAACGTAGCCAGAGCATATTGACGCGCAAGATAATCCGCAAATTCGCTGAAATCAGGGCGCTGCCCGGCGTAATGCCGGTAAAGCCAATCCCACGTAAAATTTTCAATCAAAATCGAAGGCAGACCGGCCTCGTGTGCCACCAGCAGACCCAACGCCGGCACGTCACTAAAAACAGCCCGACAATTTCGGGCAGAAAGTTCCCGAGCCAAACGGTGAATTTCCTCCGGAGGAAACGGAAGATGTGCGCGCAGCACACGAATTGTACCGGGAAAATCTATTTCGAACGGCGACTTTTGCACAAAGCCTACATCGGTAAAGGTGGGAATGTAGGTAAAATGCACTTCGGGTAAGGAATCCTCAAAAAACCATTGGGGCACCTGAGTAAAAATTAAAAAATGCGATGAGGCCTGCAGCGCATTAAGCCGTTCCATAACGGCACAGGCGCGGGCAGCATGACCGTAACCGTGCGAACTGATAAAATAGGCAATGGTTGGCACCGAAAAACTTCCTCTGCTTTCAAAACCGTAATGGCAAAACTAAAAAAGTTGCCGGATTAATAAAAATTTTTGTTCCTGTTTCGCGCGGCTGTTTTTTCCTGCACCACCGCAAATGGAACACCGAAAGCCATAAAAAAGCAATTCCCGGAATGTACTGTCCTTTTATTGAAAAAAAACGTATTTTAGAAGCAAGGATTTCATTTTAGGAGAAATACCATGCAGGCAGAATTATTCTCTTTTGGTGGTGCCCAGGAAGTAACCGGTTCCAAACATTTTCTGGAATTCAACGGCCAGCAGATCATGATCGACTGTGGTGCTTTTCAGGGCAAGCGCAAAGAAGCCGACGAAAAAAACCGCAATTGGCCTTTTGATGCGCGCAAAATTACTTCTACCATTTTAACCCATGCCCATTTTGATCACTGCGGCTTAATTCCCGTTTTAACCCAAAAAGGTTTTACCGGTAACATTTACACCACACCGGCCTCGCGCGACTTAGCCAGCCTGATCATGATGGATTCGGCCCACATTCAGGCAAAAGACATTGAATACCTGAAGAAAAAAGCGGCCAAACGCGGCGAAACCTTTGAAGCCGAACCGCTTTACACCGAACAAGATGTAGTGAATGCTCTGGACTATTTTGTAACTAGTTCTTACCATCGTCCTTTTTTTATCGGAGATGGTATTAAAGCCACCTTTTACGATGCCGGACACATTTTGGGCTCGGCAATGACCGTGGTAGAACTAAGCCGTAACGGGCAACGCATGCGCATTGGCTTTAGCGGCGATTTGGGACGTAAAAACCTGCCCATCCTGCGCGACCCGGAAACCATTCCGGACGTTGATTATCTGGTCATGGAAAGTACTTACGGGCATCGTCTGCACGACCCCATCGACCACGCCGTGGACGAATTAGCCGATGTGGTCAATCGCACGGTTAAGCGAGGCGGAAAAATCATCATTCCGGCTTTTGCCGTAGAGCGCACGCAGGAATTAGTCTATTTTCTCCATTTACTGCGGAATCGAAATGCCATCCCTAAGATTCCCATTTTCGTGGACAGTCCCATGGCCACCAATGCCACCGCCATCTTTCGCGTGCATCAGGAATGCTACGATGAAGAAACCCGGCACGAATTTTTGGACAACCACGAAAATCCGTTTGGCTTTGGCGAACTGCGCTACATTACCAATGTCGAAGAGAGCAAACGTTTAAACGAATTAAAAGAACCGGCCATCATCATTTCATCCAGTGGCATGTGCGAAGCCGGTCGCATTTTGCATCATCTGGCACACAATATCGAAAATCCCAACAATACGATCATGATTGTCGGATTTATGGCCCAAAACACGCTGGGGCGCCGTATTAAAGAAGAACAACCGGTGGTCAAAATTTTAGGCGACACTTACCGGTTGCGGGCCGAGGTTGTTACCATGAATGCCTTTAGCGCCCATGCCGATTACAAGGAAATTCTTGATTATGTTACCCAGCTGGACTACAAACGATTAAAACGAATTTTTCTTGTACACGGCGAACCGGACGCTCAGGCCAATCTGAAAAAACTATTGGAAGAACAAAATTACAAAACCACTATTGTAAAATACGGAGAAAGGTACACCCTGCAAGTGTAACAATGCGAAATCGCAAGATTAACGATGATAGGTGTCACATCTTTAGGCTAAAAAATGTTGTAACTTAAAAAATAAAGATTTTATCGAATATTATGAAAATCCATTAATACCCAAGGAGGAAGTATGAAAAAGCTCATACTAACTGCAGCAATCGTTGTTGCTTTGTTTTCTGTCAATGCCACGGCACAGGTAACTTTTGGCCTTAAAAGCGTCGGTGCACACCTTGGTTTTGTCATGCCGGAAGATCCGATTGACAATACCATTGGCTTTGGCATTCAGTCTGAATTCGGCTCTTTCAAAGTGAATAATCTGGAATTCACTTTTGGCGCCTTTATTAACTATTGGTCCAAAACCTACGGTGATCCGGCTACCTTAGAAACCACTTATTCCGAAACGACTTTTGCCCCATTTGTTCATTACAATTTGTCGATGGACTCCAAGTTTCAACCGTACGTAGGTGGTGGATTCGGCTTTGCCCGCAACGGTGCCGATATTAGCTCCAACAATGTCTATTTGGGTGCAACCAGCTATTCTACTTCGGATACCGATTTTATCTTTTTCGGTTTGGCCGGAGCAAAAATGGCCATTAGCCCCACTTTGGAAGGCTTCTCCGAAGTTCGCTACCAGATGGGAGACATTGACGTTTTCAGTATTAATGTTGGCGTTAATTATCTGCTTGGCAAATAAACTTTTTCTCAATAAAGAAAACCCCGCACGGTTTAAAGCCATGCGGGGTTTTTTGTTTGTTGCTTTGTCTTTCAAATTTTTTAATCGAACAATTCCAGAATATCGTCCTTGGTCAATGACTTAAAGAAAGCCTCTTCCGTAGAAATAAGCGTTTTAACCAGGCTGCGTTTTTTCTCCTGCAAACGCACAATTTTTTCTTCCACACTGTCTTTGGAAATCAGCTTGTACGCAAATACTTTACGAGTTTGGCCAATACGATAGGCGCGGTCGGTGGCCTGCATTTCCACCGCCGGGTTCCACCACGGGTCGTAGTGAATCACATAGTCGGCAGCCGTTAGGTTCAAACCGGTTCCACCGGCTTTCAGGCTGATCAAAAAGATGCGCACATCGTCATTGTTCTGGAAACGATCTACCACTTCCTGGCGGTCTTTGGTTGAGCCATCCAGATAAGAGTAAGCGATTTCTTTTTCGTCCAGTTGGCGACGGATAATGTGCAGCATTTTAACAAACTGGCTAAAAATAAGTACTTTGTGCTTTTCAGAAACAATTTCTTCAATCATTTCCATTAAGGCATCAAATTTACCGGCACCTTCCATGTATTTCGGATCGACCAATTCCGGGTGGCAGGCAATCTGCCGCAGCCGTGTCAGGCCTTCCAGCACCTTAAACTTCGATTTGTTCAGCCCTTTGCTTTCGATTTCTTCCAGAATGCTGTCGCGGTAAGCCGTACGCCACTTATCGTACAATTTTTGCTGCATTTCATTCATGGGCGAGTACACAATATTTTCCACTTTGGGCGGCAGCTCTTTGGCCACATCTTCTTTGGTGCGCCGCAAGATAAAGGGAAAAATCAGTTTGCGCAGCGATTCTGCCACTTCCATGTTCTGTTCTTTCTCGATAGGCCGCATGAAATTTTCTTTGAAGAAATTTTGATCGCCCAACAATCCCGGATTAATAAAGGCGAACTGCGACCACAAATCCATCGTATTGTTTTCCACCGGCGTACCGGTTAAGGCCAGACGATTCCGCGCGTTCAGCAAGCGAATGGCCTTGGATGTTTCGGACATGGGGTTTTTAATGTTCTGCGACTCATCCAAAATAACGTAATTGAACTCAATTTCCTTGAGCATGGAAATATCACGCCGTACATGCCCGTACGTCGTCAAAATAAGCGGGAACTTGCGCAGGCGGCGAATGTCGCGCGAACGCCGCGTTCCGTAATGCACCAGATATTTGATATCGGGTGTAAAGCGTTCGATCTCTCGCATCCAGTTGAAAATAATGGAGGTTGGCGCGACGATTAAATTTGGTTTCTTGGGTTTTTCGTTAATTTCGTTGCGCAGCAGAGCCAGAGCCTGAATGGTTTTACCCAACCCCATATCGTCGGCCAGAATACCGCCAAACGAGTATTCTTTCAAAAAGTTCATCCAATCGTAGCCGGCCTTCTGGTAGTCACGAAGTTCGCCTTTAAAATTGGCAGGCAACGGATAGTCTTTGATCTGGTCGAATTTATCCAGACTTTTCAGCTTTTCTTTGGTTAGGGTGTCCATCTGTTTGGTGTCGGCCTCGGCCAGCAAACGATCGATAAAGGTCATGTGATGGTTGGCAAAACGCAGGGTTTCTCCGTTTACCCGCCCGAAATTAAGCATGTAATTCAATTTCTCGATGAGTTTTTGCGGCAAGCGGGCAATGCTGCCGTCCCGCAATTTGACGAATTTTTTCTGTGCCTGCAGGGCCTTCTTCAATTCTTCCAGCGAAACTTCAATGCCGTCAAAGGAGAGGGTAACTTCCAGATCGAACCAATCCGATTCCGAAGAGATATTAATGCCAAAATTCGCCGAAGACCGATTAACGCGGAAACGCACTAATTTTTCCTCGCCCAAAATCTCGAAGCCTTTTTCTGCCAAAACAGGCAACCCATCAAACAGCCATTCCAGGGCTTCTTCTAACGGCGCGTAAAACAACCCGGGAGTATCTTCGATAATTCCCGTCTCAAGAATGGCCTCGCGCAAGGCATTCTCGGCTTCGCGGTCCCGCTTAACGCGAATAATCTTGCGTGTTTTCGAATCGTAATGCAAATAGTGGTCATTGGGATGGCTGTACGAAATTTCAATATTGTCGTACAACACCGAAAACGAAACCACCAGTTGGTCGTCCATTTCTTCCAGGTACAACCGCTTGCCGGTAATGGTGGCAATTTCGGTCACTTCAATTCCCGGCGGAAACTCGACAAAGGGGAAAATGGGCAATTTGGCCAGATATTCTGAAATAAAGCTCTGGTATTCGTTTTTGTTCACCGAAATTTGCAGGTCTTCATCCACAAACGATTTAATGTAGGCATAGCTGAACGGAAATTCGCAATAATGCAATTTATTGTCCATGAAAAACCAGATAGGATTGACCGTGAGAATTTTGGTTTCATGCGTAATAGGAATGGCTTTGTCGTCCCGAACAAAATACGGACGGAATTGGTAGTTGTCGTTCTCGTCGGCGAAAAGTTTAAACACCAACCGCCAGGGTTTACGCCCAAAACGAATACGCGAGCCAATGGAGCCGTCTTCGTTTTTAACGTGCAATTCGCTATTGCGCAGCAAATGAAACAGTTGTCCGGCATCCAGTCCAAAGTTCAGATAACTGGTTTCCAAACGTCCCCGAAAATAAACCGATGATTGCTGCGTTTGCAACCGCTCCAGATACGAAATTGCAATCAAATCGCCGGAAGTACGAAATACGTTTTGACCGGAAAGCTCACTGAACGAGGGCTCCTGAATGCGCCCGTAGGTTCCGTCTTTTTTGATGTACACTTTAACCGGTTTGATATTCCAGTAATTTTCCGCCAGATGAATAATGTAAATCAGTTTCCAGCGTACTTCTTGCGAGAATTCGTTGTCCACCTTTTGAATGGCAATGAGTTTTTCGAAATATTCACGCCAGTTCTGGGTGGACTGCTCGTCTTCGTGCTCCTGTTCGTTTTGCTCTTCAATTACTTTAAGAGCTACGGCAACCACGTGTTTACAGGTGTAATTGTACGGGCAGGTGCACGTAGATTCAAACGACTGATCGTTCAGCGTTAGGCGTACAATGTACGGATAGGTGCCCTGCACCGTAGCCAAAACGGAAATGTTGTCCCATTGTTTTATCTTAACGCGTCCCTCTTTAAAATACTCCAAACCTTGTTTAAAAATGATCTCGGGTACGCGATCTTTCAAGTCTTTAATACTAATCTTCAACTCGTCGCCTCTTTCGTCGTGTTAGTGGCACTGTGATTATATTTCCAAAAATATGCAAAACTATTAATTAATATACTAAACTATTTTTTTTGTTTCAAAATGATTTTTAAAATATGTTATGGCTTCGCATATTTTTTAAGAGAAAAGGGATCCCGTATGAATAAAGAGATTCTCAAAAATTTTGCCATCGGTTTCATTCCCATTTTTGTTTTTATTGTGGTCGATTCCGTCTATGGTACAACCGCCGGTTTGATTACCGCCTTAATTACAGGTATCGGATATTTCTTTTATTATTTAATCCGCTACAAACAAATCGAAAAGATGATTCTCTTAGACACTGTGCTCATTTTACTGACCGGTGGCGTATCATTACTGTTTAACAATGCGATTTTTTTCAAATTAAAGCCGGCCATTATCGAACTGATCATGACCGTTCTGGTGGGTGTGCACGCCTTCACGGAAAAGCCCGTTCTGCTGCACATGGGACAGCGTTACATGCGCGATTTGCCGGTGAATGAAACACAATTACATTTGATGAAGCAGCTTAGCCGTTTACTGTTTGCCGTGCTTTTTGCTCACACCGTACTCATCGTTTATGCGGCGTTCTTCTGGTCCGAAGCCGTTTGGGGATTTGTCTCAGGCGGATTGTTTTACATCTTGATCGGCTTGCTGCTTGCGGGGCAATTCGTCTATTTAAAATTTGTAAAGAAGCCCGGACCTGCTACCGCAGGTTTCAACCCGCCCGCCCAAACCACACCGGATGACGAATGGGTAGATGTGGTAGATGAACAGGGAAAAATCATTGGCGCCGCTACGCG
>CAYXUS010000277.1:0-8981 GCA_964468415.1 uncultured Caldithrix sp. | reverse complement strand
TAAGTGAGCACCTTACGCCAGACGCGGGGGATTGATCGGTGGCTGGGAAAGTTGAATTGTTGATTGGTTGAATTGTTGATTTGTTGATTGGTTGAATCGTTGAATGGTGCTTTCGGTGCTTCTTCGGTGGCCGGGGAAAGGGTTAAGGGTAAAGGGTTAAGGGGAAGCATGCCACCCCACGGGCAATTCGTAATTCGAAATTTTTGCCAGGGCATCCTACGGATAATTCGTAATTCTCCCTGACGCGGAGCCACTCGGCAACCGGCGGCCTTTCCCCCTTTCCTTTTTCCTTTTTCCTTTTTCATTTTTCATTCATCCCCAAGCCAAGCAACAGCTTAAAACAGCAATTTTGTCTCCCGTCCTGCGGAACACTCCCGGGCACACGCCGATAATTGTTTGAATTTTTGTGCAACTATTCGGAAATTATTCTTTAATTTTAAGCGTTACCCGAAAACGAACGGTACAAAATCCGATTGGTTTTGACCAGATGTTTTCCATGCGATACCAAACTGTGAGCGAAGATGAATTTAGACAAACGTCTTTTTCAATATCTAAAGGCAACACGCAAAGAATTTGTGCTAACCGTTCTGTTCGCCGGTCTGGCGGCCGTTGCCGTCATCGAACAGGCGCGCAGTTTAAGCCTTCTTATTGACGGCAGTTTTTTACAGCACAAAATACTGTCGTTGCTTCTCTCGGGATTGCTATTTTTCGTACTCATTACGCTGGCGCGTTTTGTCAGCCAATGGCTCAGCGAAACATTTGCCGCCACCATGGCCACACGCTTAAAATTTACCATTCGCCAGCAACTTACCGAACACCTGAACCGCGTCAGCCCAACGCTAATCGATCTGGAACGCAGTGGCGAGATGAGCCACGTGGTAACCAACGGCATCGAGGCGCTGGATGCTTACTTCCGCTCTTACTTACCCCAATTGTTCAAATCGGCACTTATTCCTATTTTGATTTTGATTTTCGTCTTTCCGCTGGATTTGCTTTCAGGATTTGTTTTTTTGCTCACTGCACCGGTTATTCCCGTATTTATGATTCTCATCGGCCAGTTGGCTAAAGAAGCCACGCAGAAACAGTGGAAAACCCTTAGCTCCATGAGCGCGTTTCTGCTGGATGTGATCGAGGGCTTAACCACGCTCAAAATTCTGAACCGCAGCAAAGCGCTGGTGCAACGCATCGAACGGGTAAGCGAAAGCTTTCGTCAGGCCACCATGCGGGTTTTGCGTATCGCCTTTTTGTCGGCGCTGGTGCTGGAAATGGCCGCCACCATCAGCACGGCCATCATTGCCGTGGAAATCGGTTTGCGCCTTTTGTATGCCAAAATGGCCTTTGTCGATGCCTTTTTTATTTTGATTTTGGCACCGGAATTTTACCAGCCCATGCGCTTATTGGGCAGTAGTTTCCACGCTGGCATGGAAGGATTCGAAGCGGCCCAGCGCATGTTCCGTCTGTTTGAACTGCCTGTGCAAGGAACTTCCGTTGCTTCGACCGGGCAAGCGTCTTCTTCCAAAGCGCTTGCCGTCAAAGGCCATTTTGTCTTCCGGGATGTACGTGTGCGTTACCCGCAATCGGAGCGATGGGCGCTGGACGGCGTTTCCTTCGAATTGCTTGCCGGTAAGAAAAATGTGCTCATCGGAAAAAGCGGCGCCGGAAAAAGTACGGTATTCAATCTCCTGCTTAAATTTTTACAACCGGAATCGGGCAGCATTCTCGTGGACGGACAACCGCTAACGGGAATCGATCCGCAGCAGTGGTACCGCACGGTTAGCTGGGTGCCGCAAAAGCCGTATTTATTTCACGACACCATCGAGCAAAACATCCTTTTGGGCAATCCGCAAGCCAGCCGGACCCAGCTACGCGAAGCTTGCCGCAAGGCGCATTTGCATGCATTTATCGAGCAACTTCCCCAAGGCTACGATACCATTATCGGCGAACAGGGAGCGCGACTTAGCGGCGGTCAGGCGCAACGTCTGGCTTTGGCGCGTGCCTTTTTAAAAGACACGCCCATTGTGCTGTTGGATGAGCCCACTTCCAATCTCGACCCCGAACTGGATGCCGAAATTCTGGAAATTTTACAGGATTTTGCCGACGACAAAACGCAAATTCTCATTGCCCACCGTCTGAGCACCGTAAAATCAGCGGATCTCATTATTGCGCTGGACGCGGGTCGTGTGGCCGATGCAGGCACCTACCGGCAACTCACTCAACCCGGACGATTTCTGGGCCGCCTGACCGATAGCGCGGGAGGGGTAGCCTGATGAAAACGATTTGGCGCTTGCTTAAACTGGTTTGGCCGTACAAAAAATGGATTTTGCTTTCCGTGGTTTTGGGCACCATTACCGTGGGCAGCGGCATCGGTTTGATGATGACCTCGGCCTTTATCATTTCCGCTGCGGCACTCCATCCTTCGGTGGCCGATTTGCAGGTTGCCATTGTGGCGTGCGCTTTTTCGGTATTAGCCGCGGGGTGTTTCGCTATCTGGAACGTCTGGTTTCCCACGAAACGACTTTTCGTCTGCTCACCCGCTTTCGCGTGTGGTTTTACCGCCGTCTGGAGCCGCTGGTTCCGGCGCGCACGCTGTACATGAAAAGCGCCGATTTGCTGCAGCGCATCATTGCCGATATCCAAACGCTGGAAAATTTTTACGTACGCGTAATTTCGCCACCGGCCGTGGCGCTGGCCGTGGGCGTTTTAATGTTCTTGTTGTTGGGAGCCTACCACGTAAAATATGCCGTGCTTTTTCTGATTTTTTTCGCCCTCTCCGCCACGATCATTCCCTTTTTAAGTTTGCAGCTCAGCCGCGGGTTGGGCAAAAAAATCGTGCGTTTGCAAAGCGAGTTGCACATGGCCGTGCTGGACGATTTACGTGGCCTGCCCGAATTGTTGGTTAACAATCGTCTGCCCGATCAGGCGGCAAAAATCGAGCGGTTGAATCGCGATTTGAATCGCCTGCAAAAAAAGATGCACATCATCGAAGCTTTAAACCAGAATTTTGTTACCCTGCTCATGTTCGGGGCCGTAGTGAGTATTTTGCTGGCGGCCATTCCTGCGGTTAGCCAGGGCGCGCTAAAGGGTGTGTATTTGGCCGTACTGGTCATGGGGGTGATGGCTGCCTTCGAAGCGGTTTTGCCCTTACCGGCCGCCGCACAATTCATGGAAGCGAACATTTCCGCAGGTCGGCGTCTGTTCGACATTGTGCGGGAAAAACCGGCCGTAATCGATGCCGCACAGGCGCAGGAACTCCCCAGCGTTCCGTTGAGTCTGGCTTTCGAAAACGTAACGTTTACTTATCCCAAAAACGAGCGACCGGCCTTGCGCAATATTTCGTTTCGCATTCCGGCCGGAGCCAAGATCGCCGTAGTAGGCCCCAGCGGCGCTGGAAAATCTTCTTTGGCGCAATTACTTTTACGCCTGTACGATTTTGAAAAGGGAAAAATTTTGTTGAACGGACGGGACATTCGTCAATTCAAGCAAGAAAGCATTCGTGAGCGTGTGGCTTTTGTCTCGCAAAAATTCCATTTGTTTACCGGCACCATAGGCGAAAATTTACGCCTGGTCAATCCCCGATTAAGCGACCAGGCTTTGCTCGATTTGCTGCGTCTGGTGGAATTGCACGCGGACGATCTGCAAAGCGATTCGCCGCTTGATTACTGGATCGGTGAACATGGCAATCGTTTAAGCGGCGGACAGGCACAGCGTTTGGCCATTGCGCAGGCTTTGTGCAAACCGGCTTCGCTGTTGGTTTTCGATGAGATTACGGCCAATTTGGATCCGCAAACCGAGCAACGGGTACTGCACAATTTGTTCGAACGCTACCGTACGCACACGATCATCAACATTACCCACCGGCTGATCGGCATGGAAAAATACGACCGGATTCTGGTTTTCCGGGAGGGAATTCTGGCGGAAGAAGGATCCCACCAGACTTTAATGCAACAAGGCACCGTTTACCGCCACATGGTGGCCGTACAGCAAGAACAAAACATGCTGTAAGTTTCCTTTTCCCCGGTCGGCAGAAACAGCGAACCAAATTCTAACGAAATCGACCTCCCTTCTTCTGGCACTGCTTAATTTCAGAAAAAATCCGTGTGGCTGCGCCTCCTGTTCCCTGTTGCCCGATTTTTGTTTTTCTGCCAGAGGAAACTTTTGAAATTTTCGGCGTTCAATCATTCTTACGGCAATCCGATACCGGACGGCTGACCGTGACCGTAAACGAATTAAAAACGATTTTTATTTTAGGCAATAATTGATTAATTTAGCCGATTAAAATAGTTCCAAAACCGAAAGGAGATAAACGTGAAAGAAGAAATCTTAGCGCTGGAACCGAAACTTGTCTGGAAGAATTTTTACGCCATCGGGCAAATTCCCAGATGCTCCAAGCACGAAGAAAAAATCCGCCAATTTTTGATTGACTTCGCCAAAGACCACGGTCTGGAATGGAAGACAGACGATGTAGGCAATGTGCTCATCCGTAAACCGGCCACTCCGGGGATGGAAAACCGTCCCACCGTGGTCATTCAGGGACACATGGACATGGTGTGCGAAAAGAACAAAGACACCCAACACGATTTTAGCAAAGACCCGATCAAAATGAAAATCGAAGACGGCTGGGTAACGGCCGAAGGTACCACACTTGGTGCGGATAATGGCATTGCGCTGGCGATGGCACTGGCCCTGATCGAAGACGAAACCGTCCAGCATCCGCCTCTGGAATTTTTATTTACCGTGGACGAAGAAACCGGTCTAACCGGCGCTACGGCATTAAAGAACGACATGCTAACCGGCCGGTATTTACTGAACATCGACTCCGAAGAAGAGAGTACTCTGTTTATCGGTTGCGCCGGCGGACAGAACACCGAATTAAGCAAACCCATCGAATGGCAGGCCACCCCGGCAGGCAGCAAGGCGTTCTTGCTTAAAATTACCGGCTTACGCGGCGGCCATTCCGGCTTGAACATTAACGAAGGCTTTGGCAACGCCATTAAACTGTTAGCACGTGTTCTCTACAATTTACCGCAAGAAACCGATTACCAACTGGCCTACATTAGCGGTGGAAGCGCGCACAACGCCATCCCGCGGGAAGCCGAAGCTTTAATTACCATCCCCGAAGGCAAAGAAGCCACCCTGAAAGATTTTGCCCGAAAATACGAAACGATTTTCCGTGACGAATTGAAATTTGTGGACAAAGACGTAACCGTCAAAGTGGAAGATCATTTCCCACCCAAGCAGGTTTTTACACCGGAATTTCGACAGATTTTGGTAAATACTCTGTACGCCATGCCACACGGAGTGCTGGCCATGAGCCACGTGGTAAAGGGCTTGGTGGAAACTTCGACAAATTTGGCAACGGTGCATACCGATGAAGAAAAGGTACAAATTCTCACATCGCAACGTTCTTCCATTGCTACTTCTATCATTGATTCGTCGGACAAGGTGAAGGCATTGGGCGAATTGGGTAAATTCGACGTGGTGCAAAACGACGGCTACCCGGCCTGGCAGCCCAATCCCGATTCCAAGCTCTTGCACATCTGCAAAGAAATTTACACCAAAACCTTTGGCAAAGAGCCGGAAGTTACGGCCATCCATGCCGGGCTGGAATGCGGCATCATCGGCGAAAAATACGACGGCATGGACATGATTTCCTTTGGCCCGGACATTTTAGGTGCGCACTCCCCGGACGAAAAAATCCGCATTGAATCGGTACAGCATGTCTGGAATTATCTGCTGGATATTCTGAAAACCATTCAATAGCAACGGGTGCAAGCCTGCTGCTACTTTTTCAGAAAGAGAGAGGCAAGAAACGGTTCTTGCTTCTCTCTTTTACATTAAACGAAAAAAACAATGCTGCTAACTTTAACTCTTGGACAAAATTATGAAACAGCAAATCGTTCGCAGGTTGTACAAATATCGTCCGGCTGTCCACAAACGATGGCTAATTTTGATTTCGGGTTTGTTGTGGGCCGGCGTTGGTATTTTTCTGAGCATCTTACCCTGGAAGTGGCTACGTATTTACAACTGGCAAACGGTGCTCATTGCCAATATCGTGGGATTTACTTTTGGTATTATCAAAGGATTTTTTGTCTTTTCCAAGGTAAGTAAACAAAACATTCAACGCATCTTAACCCTGCCGGACAAGGTGTGCGTATTTGCCTTCCAGACCTGGCAAAGCTACGGATTGATCGTACTGATGATGGGTACGGGCATTTTCTTGCGTTCCACTTCCTATGTACCCAAATATCTCCTGGCACCGGTTTACATTGCTGTGGGGTCGGGCCTGTTTATTTCCAGCTTCCGTTACCTTAAAAAATTTCGGACAGTTTCGGCTTCTTAATGCGGGACAAACTCCCGACAGACTACTTTTCCCCTTAAAAAAATCGGCCTGTTTCCTTTCCGGGAACAGGCCGTAACGCTTGCTGGCTTATCTCCTTCTACAAATTCTGTAAAAAATAATCCGTGATCTTCTGGTACAAATGCACCCGATCTTTGCCGTGCATATTGTGCTCGTCTCCGGGATAGACAAAGTAATCCAATTGTTTGCCCAAATCGATAGCTTTGCGCAAATAAAGTAAGCTATTCTGCCAAACCACCACCGGATCAACCGTTCCGTGAATGATGAGCAATTTGCCCTGCAGATTTTTCACGTAATTCAGCAAACTGGATTCTTCGTATCCTTCGGGATTTTTCTGCGGCGTGTCCATGTAGCGTTCGCCGTACATTACTTCGTAGTAACGCCAATCGATCACCGGTCCCCCGGCCACGGCTGCTTTGAATACCCCCGGCCGACGGGTCATCAGCGAAATAGTCATAAATCCACCGTAGCTCCAGCCATGCACGCCAATGCGCGTGGAATCGACAAACGGCTGTTTTTTCAAATAGTTTACCCCCACCATTTGATCTTCCACTTCCACCGTGCCCAGATGCTGGTAAATAGCTTGCTCGAACGCCAGCCCCCGATTGTTGGTGCCGCGATTGTCCAGGGTAAAAATGATGTAGCCGCGCTCGGCCATGTACTGGTACCACAACGGCCAGCCCCGTAAAAAACTGTTGGTGATCATCTGGCCGTGAGGCCCGCCGTACACATAAACGATTACCGGATATTTTTTGGCAGGATTAAAATCGGGTGGCAGAATCATGCGTGCGTTCAGTTCAATGCCTTCTTTGTTTTTTAGACTGAACAGTTTGATTTGCCCTAATTTGTAATCCTGCAAAGGATTGGGAGCGTCGAGCAAGGTTTTAAGCGTTTTACCCTGCGCGTTGAGCAGCGTAATGCGATTGGGTGTTTCCAAATTATTGAACCAGTCCAGAAAATAGGCGCCGTCCTTTTGCACCGCCACCCGGTGGACGCCCCTGCCCGAGGTGAGCTGTTCAGGCTTGCCGGATTTTAAGCCGACCTTAAACAATTGGCGTCCCAAACCGCGATCGGTAGCCGCCATGTAAAAGGCAAATTTACCCTTGCGATCAAAGCCCAAAAAGCGTGTCACATCCCGATCGGAACGCGTAAGTTTGCGCAACAATTTTCCTTCGTTGTTGAACAAAAACAAATCATTAAAGCCATCACGCTTCGAGAACCAGACAAAACGCGTGGGATCATCATTTACAAACAGCAGGCCGTGTTCGGGCTCTACCCATCTGGCATTGGTCTCTTCAAAAAGTGTCGCCAATTTCTGACCGTTCTGTGGATCGTATTTATTGAGCCAGAGATGATCCTGATCGCGATTTAATTCCACCAGATAAATGCATTTTTCATCCGGACTCCACGTAACGCTGCATTTGTAGTGATCTTTGGGCTCGCCGGTTTGCAAATAGGTAATCGAGACCGTTTTAATGTGGTAAATACCCACAGTTACCTGATCACTGGTCATGCCGGTAAACGGATAACGAATCATGCGCACCCTGGCCGGACGCGTATCGATATCGACCAGCGGATACTCAGTAACCATGCGTTGATCATCCCGATAAAAGGCTACCCGATCTCCCGAAGGCGACCAAAAAATTCCCTTGTTGATGCCAAACTCCTGTCGGTGCACGTAAGCATCGCCGCTTTTTACGCCTTCGGGATTAAACGTTACCTGAATTTCTTCGCCGGGTTTCAGCGAGACGAACAGATTGTTTTTGATGGTGTAGGCCACGTAATCGCGCTTGGGATGGACCTGAATATTGGCGGCATCTTCCGGAATGCGATTGACCTCCATAATTTGACCGTGTTTTAAATCCGCGCGATACAAGACATTTTTGTGCATAAAACGAAAGGTGTGCGCATCCAGCCATCGCAAATAAGGGAAGCGTTTCAAGATCGGGCCGTGCGCTTTTTTCATGAGTGTGTTCAGGCTGTCCAGAGTCAAAAACATTTGGGGCTGGGGCTGCCTGGCATCAACTTGAATGAGACCGTACTCCCCATCGAGTGAATCCACGTAGCAAAACGCCTTACTTTGCCCCATCCATTGCAACTGTGGCAAATTTTTTATTTTAAGATTTTCGTAACTACCCAGAATGGCATCTTCCATTGTCAGCAACTTATTTTGTGCCAGAGAAAAACTAATGATTAAGAACAGCAGAAAAAAAGAGCGCAACATTTTCATGGCATTCCACCTCCAAAAATAGATTTTTGCAAACGCGCCTAAAATAAGAAATATTTTGCAAAAAATCATTAACCGGCAAAGATTTTTTGGCGTATTTGAGAGGTGCGTAAAAGAGGGTGGAAATTCGTGCAATCGTTGTTGATTAATGGGTTTAATGATTGAATCATGCATTCGGCAACCGGCGCACCACCTTGTGACGGCACCATTCAACAATGCAACCAAGCAACTGCCCTTGCCCGCATCCCGCAGGGATTTTGGTCGAAGGCGGATTGGCGCGGATTTTTTCTGCGAATATCTGCGAGAAGGAGATTGGTTGAATCGTTGAATGGGGCGCCGTTGCTGACCAATATTGCACGCAGATCACGCGGATTAGCGCAGATTTTTTTCTGCGAA
>CAYXUS010000276.1:0-66596 GCA_964468415.1 uncultured Caldithrix sp. | reverse complement strand
GCGCACCAAATTTACCAACTGCAGCGGGAAATGGGAGGAAAGAAAAAAGTTTTCATTTTTGCCAATTCGTACAAAAGTGCTTCCCTGCTGAAGTTTTATTTGCCGGATCATCAGGACACGTACGCACAAAACATTTACCAGCGTCCTGCTTTGCAGTTCGATATTTGGGGAACACCGGACACCTTAAAAGGGAAAAACGCCCTGTACGTATTCGATGATCGTCACGAGTACAAAAATGATTTGAAATTCGTAAAGCAGTATTTCGATTCGCTTTATTTGAAGAAAAAATTCGAATATCGCTTTCTAAATCGCTGGCACACCCGAACCATTTATTGCTACGAGGCAAGGTACTATCGTGGAATCCATTAATCTTTCGCGTTTTAAGCGTATTATTAAATTCGGAATTATCGGTACCACCGGTTTGGTGGTAAACAACTTTTTTTTGTGGCTTCTGTTCAAAAAAGCACACGTGCCCCTTTCACTGGCCTCGCCTATTGCCATTGCCATTGCTATTTTCAATAATTTTACATGGAACGATCTATTCACGTGGAAAGAAAACCGGGCTACACGACACTACACTTATTTTCACCGTTTAATTCGATATTACGCTTCCGCGGCTTTGGGGGGCTTTATCAATTACATTACTTTACTGGGCTTAACGCATTTTCTGCACTGGCCGTACTTGTTAAGCAATTTACTGGGCATCGGTTTGGGAATGATCTCTAATTTTCTGCTAAGTGAATTCTGGGTGTTCAAATCACGAACGCAGTAGGCAGAAAATTTACTCGTGATTCTGTGCCCGCACTTCGCCCGCCAATTGAATCTCAATAGGATAGCCCTTAATTTTTAGAGGAATCTTCTTACGAATTTTTTCCGGATTTCTGGAAACCGCAACGATCACCCCCACCTTTCCTTGAGATGTTAACCCGATCCCAACGCTAACCACTTCATCAAATTTAAGCCATTTTCGCTCGTACTGTTTTTTGATGGCTTGTAATTCGGGAATGGCTAACCTCCTCTTCAACAAATTGGACTTCAAATAACTTTGAAGAAATCTTTACCCCAATGTATTTGTGTGCAAAAGGTATTCGTTTCCGGATTTTTCTCTAAGCATCAACTTTCCTGAAGAAGTTTAACCTGCAAAGCAGAAAAAACATTTTGAATCCGATTCATAATGGTATTCGTATTGCTTCCGGCAAATAGCAATCCCACAATCTCATTATTTTCATTCAAAACCGCAGAGCCGCTGTCCCCACCGGCACTCATGTTCCCTGCCATCAATTGATCCACAAACACGGCCGTTTTGTTTTCACCATAGCTCACCTTGACGGTCACATCAATTTGTTCAATAGTGCCGGTTGTCAAACCGGTTGTACGCCCACTCTTTTTAACGGCCATGCCCAGGGTCCCTTCCGCAACCCCGCGAATAGGGCCGATTTCCAGAATCTCATTTTTTACTTCCGCCACATTTAACGGTTCGGCCAAAGCGCAATCCACCAAGTTTTCGATGGCTTCTTTTTGTTGAGTACGCAGGGGAACTAAACGGGTCCGGCTGCCCAACATGGAAGCAAACGCATTTAAAATATCACTAATTGCACTGGCAATAAAGCAAGGGGAATCATTCTCTTCTCCCTCGAAGCGGATGGGCACAAATTCACTTAAACGCGCAATAAAGTCATTGGGAAAGCTTCCGCCGTCGTAGGTTCCCGGTTGCAGTATGGAGTCGCCTTCCTGGGCGTTGTTACTATTGGCCAAAACATGATTGTTTGAGAGAATGTAAACGCGGCCATTCTTTTCTACCAGGCACCCAAGAGTTCCGGCGGTAACATTTATATGACCGATGCTCACTCCGCCCGGCGCCGGACGATAGCGGGCCGTGTGATCCTGAAACGCGTAAAAATATCCGGTGGGCAACACATCGGTCGGAATGCCACCAATCTCCTGGGGAATCAATTCTTTTTCCAGCAACCGATGTTTGGCGATTTTCGTATCTACCGAGCAAATGATAGCAAGTTGATCGGTTTTCTTTCCGTTGGCGTATTTGTATCCGATGCCTGTCGCCACCACATTGGGTTTGGAATGCAGAAATTTTCGTTTGTTTTTTAATACCGCGCGAATTTTTTCAATTTCCTGGTGCATATTATTCCCCCACCGTTTGTGTCAAAATTTCGAAAAGCAATTCTGAACTGAATTTTACAGAAACAAGTATTTCGGTTTACGTTTTGATTGCAAAAAAGTTGAAGAAACTATGTTCACCCCAGCCCCATTTTTACTGTGAAAGCAAACAAGAAACAGAGCGTATCCAATGCAAATAGAATACATTCAAAATGCACCAAATGCAAATTGCATTATTCCCCATTCTATTTTTCAGCGATCATGCTTCCTGCGAGGTTTTTTAAGGGCATGCGAAATATCCAAAATACTGCGCACATCCCATTTTATTATTTCTAATCCCTAATGCGGTTATGTAGATAAATTTATGGTTAAAAATGTACTAAAAAAAATTTTTGATCACAAATTTAAATGTAAGGGAAAAACGATAGATTACTAAAACAAATGAAGCGATTTTTTTGAGAACATAAACGGCGCGCAGAAAAATGGAGCATAAATCATGCAGGCTTCAAGAGAATTCTGTAATACTGAATTTTTTTGTAAAGATTGGAGCGGTCAATGCCCAATATTTTGGCCGCTTTACTAATATTGCCATTTGTCTGGGCTAAAACTTGCTCAATGTACGATTTCTCAAATTCTTCTTTTGCTTCGCGTAAGGGACGTAGTTTTACTAATTGCCAGTTTTTCAATCGGTTGCCAAGCAGCATTTCAACGTCTTTTGCAAAAATTGGTCCTTCCTTTTTTAGAAGAACAACATTTTCGATAAAGAATTGTAATTCACGAACATTACCGGGCCATTCGTACTCAAGCATTAAATCTAAGGCACCGGATGTAAGATCAAAAATGGGTTTCTGATATTTAATACAATTTCTTCGAATGAAATGGCGTGCCAAAAAAGGGATGTCCTCTTTACGTTCACGCAAGGGAGGAATAAAAATCTCAACCTGTGCAATTCGATAATACAAATCTTGCCTAAACTGTTGCTGATTGATTTTTTCATTCAAGTCTTCATTGGAAGTGGAAATAACTCTCAGATCAACTTTGATTTTATTCGTACTTCCCAGTGGCTCAAATTCACCGGTTTCGATAAAGCGCAAAAATTTCGCCTGCATGGCTAATGACAGGTCATCAATCTGATCAACCAGAAGTGTGCCCTGGTCGGCAAAGTAGAGTCTTCCGATTCGTCGCCGCACCGCACCGGTGAAGGCGCCTCGCTCATGGCCAAATAATTCGGATTCCAATAAGGTCTCCGGAATGGCCGGGCAGTCTAACCACACAAAGGGTTTGGAGGCCCGGGGACTAATCTGGTGGATGAGTTCGGCTAAAAGATTTTTCCCTACTCCTGTTTCTCCGGTAATCAAAACACGCGCATCGGAATTAGCCAAATGTTCTATGGTTTTGAAAATTTCCTTTATTTGCGGACTAATGCCAATAAAATTGTACTTTTGCTGAAAATATTGAGCATCGAATTTTTGACTGGCGAGTATTTGATATTTCTGGATGGTCGTTTCGATGGCGTCGTAAAGTTCATTGAGATCATCGCCTTTGGGAATAAAATCGTAAACGCCTAATTTGGCCGCCTCGCTGCCTTTATGCGAATCACCAAATGCCGAAAACATAATAACAGGCACATCATTGTTCTCCTCACGCAACAAACGCACCAATTCAAGGCCATCCATGCCGGGTAATTTATCATCAAGTAGAATTAAATCGAAACTCCGCTTTTTTATTTTTTTTAATGCATCTTCTGCTGTGTAGGCTGTTTGACAAAAGTAGTGATTTAACCGTAGAATTTCTTTCAAATTTTCGGCATGATCGATGTAATCATCTACAATCAAAATTTGTGATTGCATGATGCCTCCACGGATTGATTGGCTGAACCGTTAAATAGCTGAATGGTTAAATCGGTGATTGGATTGTGACTGAATTAGTGAATGGTACATGTACTTACTTTTTTTATCCTTCCTGCTTTCATCTTTTATCTTGTTTCTCCTCTTCCATTGGCAGCTCTAACCAGATACGCGTGCCAATACCCGGATTACTGGCAATGTGTACTTCCCCTTTGTGATCTTCTACGATCTTTTTCACAATGGCCAGTCCCAGCCCGGTTCCGCCTTTGGCATTGGAGACAAAAGGTTCAAACACTTTGTCCAGCAAATCGGGCTCAATTCCTTTACCAGTATCTTCTATTTCAATCTCAAAAAAAGCGCGGGTCAGACCTGTTTGTTCATTAATCCTTTCCGAAATTTTAGTAGAAATAATAATTACACCCTTGCTGTTAATGGCCCGAATCGAGTTGTCCAGAATATTGTCCAGCGCCCGGCAGATCTGTTCTTTATCAATGCTTAAACGGATATTTTTATTAATGAATTTTTTCTTGATTTTAATACGTTCCCCGACCAGCGGTACACGTTTGGAAATAACAGACTCAATAAGCGGATGGATTTCCGTCTTTTCAAAATTCGGTTTGCTTAAATTGGAAAACTGCATAAAGCTATCGGTTACATTGCGTACCAGATTGATATCTTTTTCAATGGATTTCAAATAATATTTGAGCTTATTTTGATATTCATCAGGAAAGGCGCCGAATTCAATTTTCATTCTTTCCAAAATCAAACGCACATTGGAAAGCGGATTTTTAATATCATGCGCCAGATATTGCGTTAACGAGGCAAAAGCAATGGAACGCTGCGAACGTACCAGACCGGTTAAATCTTCGATGGTGACCAGTGTACCGCGCCGCCGGTTTTTTGAATCGACCACGCTAACCATGTTAAAAAGTAAATGTTTTACATCGTTCCCTACCCCAAACGTAAATTCGAATGAAGTGGAATACCCTTCATAATGATATCGTTTGATTTTATTGCCCAGATCTCCGGGGAGATGTTCAACAAACATTTTAAGCAAAATTGGCGGAGAGGGAATTTTGATTTGCAAAAGTTTCCGTGCCTTATGGTTTACGTAAATTATCTGATTGTCTGGGCTGATAAAAATGATTCCTGTGTTTAGGTAATCCAAATAATAGGGCTGCACAAATAAATTGCTATTTCTGCGATAGTGAACCAAAACGAGGGCAAAAACCAATATAAGTACCCACGGGAGGCCAATTCCTGTCACAACGGCTAACCATTTAAATCGTCTCCAATTGTAATTTAATGAAATAGACCATAGTTGTGCATGGCTATTGCGCAGGAGAAGACGGTAATTTGCCTGAGTAAATGCATTGTAACGAAAAATGTTACCAAAACTGTCAACAAGGGCAATAGGCCTGAAATTCTGATCGCTTATCTCGACCGGGGAAGAATTGAATGGCCGGAGCAAAATATCATTTTTAAAATCGCCGTCAACATCGAAAATTTGTTTGATTCGTAAATATTCTTGTTTCTTATTAACGGTACGAACCAGTTGCAATTGATCGTTGTAAATGCGGATGATTCTCTTATTGCTCCAGGGAATGTAGGCAAAATACAAGGTACTGCTCTTATCTCCGTCCAACAAGGTAAAATCGGAAATACCACCCGGTAATTCGATTTCCTTTTGGACATCATAACCGGGCCAGTTTAAGATTTGCAAACGACTGCGTGATTGGGCTTGTACATAAGAGCCATAAACAACACGCAGAATCTCTTTTTTTCCGTCCCTATCGAGATCAATGGGATAAACCTTAACTATGCCTCCCTGAAGAGGAATTGGTTGTTTTTTGATCAATTGGCCTTTTTCATTCAGCACCAGAAAATAGGGGGTTGAGTCATCTATCCCGTTTATTTTTAGTCCGTTTTGCGGAGATTTGCTGTTAAGAAAGAGCTCCAGATGGCCATCGCCATCCATATCAGTAGCTGCGGAAAATAAAATTCGCGAGCCGCAAACAAACTTCCAAAGTAACTTTCCGTGCCGGATATCCACAGCCGCCAGCCCACGCTCACCCTGATCGTAATTGACATCAATGGAAACAAGGGCATCTAATGCGCCATCATGATTCAAGTCGGCAAAACCATCAATGCTAAGGGTTCCATCCCAGCCCAAATTATTCTTAAAAGTATCTTTGCCCTGTGAAAGTTGAAGCACTTTGCTCTGATTGGTTATTAAATCGATAATTTGCACAAAACTGCGATTGTCTTCTATTCTGGTAATGATTAAATAGGGGGAACCTTCGTTATCTAAATCACAGACATCAAAAGTTACCTTAGGCGTATTGAGTGGAAATTCATGGCGGATATTGATGCCGGTGTAATCGAACATGCGGATTTTAGCTGCAAAGTTAGCTTTCTTAAGCGGAATATCCAGAATAAAAATTTCGTCCAGGCCATCCTGATCCACGTCCAAAAATTTGACATCATTACAGTCGTTGGAAAGCAGGGTTTCTTTTTTCAGAACGTAAGGCGGCTGATGGATCATCCGGCAACCGAAGAGAAAAAGAGAAACCAGCACAATGTAGAGGAAACGAATCATAAAAATAAATCGATATTTATTCAATTCTTATCTCAAATTAATAGTTATTTTTACACAATGCAATGCAAGTTATTCCGTTTACAGGCAGCTGTTTTCATTCATTGACAGCCTAAATCCCATTGCTTTAAGTGCAACGACATTTTAATCATTAACCGTTTTTCCGCTTTAGGGTATTGTTCTCACCCTATCACTCTTACTCTATCAATGCCTGTTGGTCAAATTTTTCAAAAATAATGCCATTTTTGAAAAATTCAGGCCAATTGGTTATTTGCTAACTACTTATGAAGTTTGTTTTCGTGCTAAGGTCTGCATTCAAGACCCAATTGTGGATAATTTTGTGGTATTTTTTGCAACAAAACAGAATTCAAAATTTCGTATTTCGTTTTTCTAAAGGCTAACTGCAGTAGACACAATGGGTTAAAATCAAAGTATTTGTTTAGGCTCAATAGGAATTTTTCCCTATGCACAAAAGCAGGAAATGGGAAGTATTACCTCTCAAAATATTTTTAACAAATCGTATTCAGGGACGGAAAAAGCAACGAGCCAAAAAGGAATCGAAGCCTTATTTTAAAATCATCCTGTTTGTTAGCAAATCTTGAGAACAAAAAGCAATGCACTGTTTACGATGATGCGCCCTCCGAGTAGTTCAAAATTTTGTTTACCCGCTTTTGATGGCGCTCTGCCCCACCCGGGGTTGTCAAAAAGGCCTGCACAATTTCTCTGGCCATCTGGCTGCCGATTATCTTTGCGCCGAGGGTTAACACATTGGCATAGTTGTGTTCCCGGGCGCTTTTGGCTTCCACTACATTATTGCACTTGGCTGCCAAAATCCCGGGTACCCGGTTCGCGGCCATTGCCGAACCGATTCCCACACTATCGATCATAATGCCCCGATCGGCCTGACCGCGTGCCACCGTTTGCGCCACCTTAAACGCAAAATCGGGGTAGTCGCAAGGAGAATTATCGTTCGTTCCCACATCGATAATTGTGTAGCCTTTTTCCCGCAAAAATTGTTTCAGTTCTTCTTTTAAAGCAAAACCACCATGATCGGCCCCAAGGGCAACGGTTTGTGTTTCGGAAGAAGAAAGTTGCCCTGTCCCGCTTTTTTCAGAGGTTTTCACCAAAGCAACCTGCAACTCTTTGGCGCGATCTCTGGCGTAAGGGGTTACAATCGTATTCTCATCCACCGAAATTTCTCTATTGTGTTGATGGGCTGTTTCCACATCGCGTAGCGTAATCACACGTTTCATATTTTTCCCTTCAAAGCTTGGCCATCAAATTCAACAGTTTCTGTTCCCGCTCTTCTAACGGAGGGTGGCTGGCAAAATACGGAAATGCGTTCTCTTCTTTTATTTGCCGGAAAAAACGCATGAGTCGCACCGCTCCCATGGGATCGAACCCGGCACTGTACATCAAACGTAATGCAAAATGATCGGCTTCCAGTTCGCGTGCTCTGGAATAATGGCTGTCCACCAATTTTTTGACCACATCTTTTCCGAAAATGCCGGCCACGGAACCGGTTTTAAAAATTCGGGCCAGGGCATTCATGGAGTAACCGGCCACCATTCGTTTTAGCGGATGCCTGGCAATCACATGGATCGCTTCATGTGCCAGAACAAAGGCCAGAGCATCCGTATCGTTTCTAAAATACTCGATTAAAGCCGATGAAACGTAGATGAATCCACCGGGCAAGGCAAACGCGTTCGGTTCTTTGCTCTGTATTATTTTAAATGTAAAATAGCGTCGTTGATTTTTAATCCGTTTTTTTAACTTTTTGAACAAACTTTCGATCAATAATTGATCAATCGGTGCATCCGCAAGAAGCAAAGTTTGCTCAATTTCTTTGCTCAAAATTTGGCCCAGCGTATATTCGGCTTCCAATGAACGTAAGGTATTCCCGGTTAAGCCTTCTTTCAGGAAACGCGCTTGCGCCAAGGCCGTGCCGACTTTTTTCCCTAAATAATAAAATATTTTTTCCATATCACTCCGCTTTAATTTTTATTTTAGAATATCCTGTGATTGAAATCAAGCTTATTTGCAAGTTATTAAACTAAGTTCAAACATTGCCGATGACAATAGGTAACATAAGGTAACATAAATATTTAATCATAGGAGCACCACTACTGATGGCTCATGACACGATTTTTGTAATCGATGATAATAAAATGAACATCCAGCTTCTTGAATCCATTTTAAAAAAAGAAAACTACAAAGTAATTTCTACCCTGTATAGTGAGAAGGCCTACGAGATAGCAGCGCGGGAGAAGCCCGATTTAATTTTATTAGACATCATGATGCCCAAGATGGACGGTTTTGAAGTGTGTCAATTACTCAAATCGAGAGAGCAAACCAAATACATTCCCATTATTTTTCTAACGGCACGTAATGACGAAGAAGGCATATTAAAAGGATTTAAACTGGGCGCAGCCGACTATGTTACGCGTCCGTTTAATCGGGTTGAATTGTTGGCGCGTATCGATACGCACCTGCGTCTCAAAAGAACCCACGAACGTTTACTGGAACTGGAACGGCAAAGTTCTGTGTATGCGATGGCTGTTACGGCTAACCATGAAATCAATCAACCTCTCACGGTACTAAGCGGAAATTTGTTTTTGCTGAAAGAATCTTTAAGCGGGCAGCAGCTCAGCGAAAAACAATTAGAATACATGAAGCGCATGGAACGCGCCATTTTACGGATTAAAGGCATTCTGGAAAAATATCGAACGGCCGATACCGTCCATTTTCAAAAATATTCCGAAGACACGCAAATGGTGGTGTTCGAAGAATAACCACTTTACTCACGGTTTTGTTTTTGTAATTGCAAAAACAGCCGATTTCCGTAATTCCATATTTCAGGCCCGTAACGGGCAATTTTTTTTAACGAAGCTATGTTTACACGAACCGAATCTTCAGAGACCCTTCCCTTGAAAAACAGAAAAAGAATCATCATTAACGTATTAAAATAAGGAATACCGCCCTTTTGAGCCCTGAGTAAAAGTTTTTTGTCTTCTGACAGCATGGCCCATTTGTTTGAAATGGCCAGATGCAGAAGCTGCTCATCCGGAGAAGAAGCAGGCGGCGCCGGGAAAATTTGTATGGCAACATCGGAAGATGTAAAACTTGTTTCTGCCCACACATCTGCAGTGGTACCAAGCAGAAGCGTTGCGCCGAGCTCGCGCAACAGCCCCAACTTGTGCAAATAAATCATGCTGCTGGCATCAATAGCCACATGCCTAAGTTCGGCAGACTGCCGCAGGCTTTGTTCGATTTTATTGTGCACTGTGGTAACGTCCCCACTTTTTTAACATCTAAAAAATAATTAAATTACCATAAAAAAGAAAGGGAGAAGCGGTATGCCCATCTACGAATTTTACTGCGCTAACTGCAACACCATTTACAAATTTTTCAGCCGCCGAATTAACACCGAAACCATCCCCCTGTGCCCCAAGTGTAAAACCGTGCGTCTGGAGCGCCGTGTTTCTGCCTTCGCCACACTTTCCGGAAAATACAACGATGACGAAATGGACGATGAACTCGCCGGGATCGATGAGCAACGCATGGAACGGGTTCTGGAATCATTAGCCAGCGAAGCCGAACATATTGACGAGAATAATCCCAAACAAATGGCCGCCCTCATGCGCAAATTTGCCAAAGAAGCCGGGATTAATTTTGGTGAAGGCATGGAAGAGGCTATTCGCCGCATGGAAAAAGGGGAAGATCCGGAGCAAATTGAACAGGAGTTAGGTGATGTTATTGAAAACGAAGATCCGCTTCTTCTAAAAAGTTTTAGTAAAATTAAAGGCCAGCGTAAACGCCCCAAAATTGATGACCATCTTTACGACCTTGAATGAGTGAGTGCTTTGCCAAACCACCGAAAATCAATTTTACATGGCAGTATCCGGTGGCTCTGCCCCGTCCTCCTCATTCCGGGATTCCCGGCGCCCGCGGTAGCTATCGGCAACAAGCCCCAGGCCTATAATAATCAGCACAATCGGCCAATAGGTTTCGACAATATCTCTGAATTCGTAAACATCAAACAAATTGTAAACCGCGGCCAGCATGGTTCCCCCAATAGCCAAAAAAACTAAGGCCAATACGAGATTCGACGTTTTGAAGCGACCCGAGAAAAAATAGTTCATTAAATTGGCCCCACCCAGGGCTAAGAACAAAGCACCCAAAAACGCTCCCCGGCACGAAGCATCCACAAAGAATAGCGCCAGACCAAAAAACACAAAGAACGTTCCCCCCAGAAGGCCCTGCTTTTCCGGGTGTTTCCACGCTTTTTGCAATAACAAGACGCCAATTGCTACAAACAATATGGCCAGGGCGTACGGGCCGGAAAAAACGATAAGATGGGTTTCGTGCAATAAAAACAATACCCCCACCAAAATGAACAAAATTCCGATACGTTGTTGTGTATTCATGCTAATTTCCCTCATTTTTCTTCCGGAACTGCCAAAATAAGAATAATGTACGCTACGATTCCGAACCCTTTGGAAAACAAAGTAAGCAAGACGAAAATCAAGCGCACCACCGTCGGATCAATCGAGAAATATTCGGCCAGTCCTCCGCAAACTCCGGCAACCATGCGTTCCTTTCTGGAACGGTACAGGGTTTTCGCCTGAGTCTGCCGGGGCTGATCCTGTGCCTGATTTGTTTCCGTCTCCGTTTCGGAAGGTGCAGCCTGCGCCGGTGTTTTATCCGTACCGGCGGCTTGATCCTGAACCGGCTTCTTCAAAACCAGAAACACTCCGAACCCAATGAAGATAATGCCCCAGATGGTTACCCAGGGCAATTCCCACAAATTAATTTCCGGAAGAAAAGTAAATTGAGGCACCAGGAATAAAAATCCCAGAATAATCAAAAGCCATCCCCAGAAGGCGGACGTATCGCTTTTGTTTTTTGCTTCTGCCACCGCTTGCTGATTCGGATTTTTGGGAATGATGATAATCCCGATTAAATACAGTAAAAAGCCGATGCCCCCGAAAATCGTTAACAAGATAAATGCAATGCGCACAATGACGGGATCAACGTTCATGAATTCACCCAGCCCACCACAGACGCCTGCGATCATCCGATTAACTTGAGAACGGTACAGGCGTCTGGGTGGTGCCTGAGAATTTTGCTCTTGGTAGGTCATGGTTGCCTCCTTCTCGATCATCCTTTTACTAAAAGGACGTAAAAAAAGGCAGGATGTTGCATCCGGAGGGCTATTTTAAATTTCAATTTTCAAAATTTTGTATTTTAAAATTCCGGCCGGAACATTTATTTCTACGATTTCATCGACTTTTTTGCCCAGCAGTGCTTTGCCCACGGGAGAGGTAATGGAGATTTTGCCCTGTTTAAAATCGGCCTCTTCGGCAGAAACCAGGGTGTATTTTAATGTGCGGCCCTTGTTTAAATCTTCGATTGTAACCGTGTTCAGGATGGAAACCGTGTCGGTATTAATCTCGTCTTCACTAATGACCATTGCTCTGGCCAGCTTGTCTTCCAGTTCCTGCACGCGCGATTCGACCATAGCCAGTTCTTCGCGCGCGGCATGGTATTCGGCGTTTTCTTTTAAATCGCCATGTTCGCGTGCCGTTGCTACCTTTTGGGAAATTTGCGGGCGGATTTTGTACTTTAGTTCATGCAGTTCGTTTTTTAATTTTTCCAATCCTTCTTTGGTCAAATAGACGTAGGCCACGTTCTCTCCTTTCTATTTTTTCCTATTTTGATTTTTCGCTCACAATAGAAAAATAAAGGGAAACGATGAAGTTTCCCTTGCAAAAAATAACGATTTTGTTTCTTCGCAAACCTAATAATTCATTCGGCCAAATTCAAGTAAATTTGCAAAGAGGCCTGTTCGCTCTTTCTTTTGGCAGCGTGCACATCAAGGTTACATTAAATTTCTCCGATTTTACTGAACGACAATCTCATCGGCAAAAAGCCACGGGGGTTGGCCTTGCCCCTGATGCCATTTTGGAATTTCTTTCAAAGGTACCGCCAAAATTTTTACGTAACGCGTTCGCAAATCGGAGTATTCTTTTCCGACTTCCACGCGCTTCCAGGCCTCGTTTTTCTGCGCGGCGGGCAATGTTTGGCTAAAGATGCGTGTGAACTTCTTTCCATCTTCGGAAACAAAAAATTCCACGGAAACCGGCAGGAAAATCCAATTTGCCTGCTTCAACAAAAAGCCCACGGAAATTTTCTTCACCGGCATTTCCCGCCCAAGGTCGATCACGGCATCCAAGGGAGTTGCCCGAAAGCCCTGCCAGTGATCCCACCACTTCACGTTACCCAAATAGCCGTCAATCAGGGCCCGCGGCCCGCCTGCGGCATATTGTTCGGCAAATGATCCGTGCAAAAGCAATCGTTTGCCCGCAGCGAGATTTTTTACTTTAACGGGAGGTTCCCGAAACGGAATAACCGCAGGAAAGGCGGCAAAATTTTCTTTTTGCTTGCGATTAAACACAGAAAGTGCAGGCAGTCCGGCAGCTTCTTTTGCCGCAACCGGCACAAATTCCACGGCCAGCCCGCCGGACGGAGAAAGGGCAATGTGCAAAGTATCGGCGTTTGTTACCCGATAGTTCCCAATCTCTATTGCCGTGGGATTGGTGCGCCAATGCGTTTGCGCGGCATCGCCGTAAACAACTGCGTGGTACTCCTGTCCTTTTTTCAGGAATCCCAGCGGAACGGTCGAATAGCGTTTGTATTCATCCGTAATTGCTCCCAAATACCAGCGCTGCGCGTGCCGCCGGGCAATGGTAAGATAATCGCCGATTTTGCCATTAAGCACAAGCGAGGTATCCCAGTTGACCGGCACGTGTTCAATAAAGGTAAAAGCCGGCTGGCCTTCGTAATTTTCCACCAGATCGGCCGCCATTTGCAATGGACTGTACAAAACCACATAATAAGCCAATTGTTTGGCCAGGGTGGTGTACACGCGATGGCGATCCAGTGAATCGAACTGTAATTTGAAAATTCCCGGCGTGTAATCCATCGGCCCGGCCAGAAAACGCGTAAACGGCAAAATAAGCGTATGCTCCGGAGGATTGCCCTCGCTCCAGGCACTGAATTCCATGCCCCGTGCTCCTTCGCGCGTCAGAAAATTTGGCCAGGTTCGCGAAATTCCCGTGTCTTTGATGGGCTCGTGCGCGTCAACCATCAAATGGTAGCGGGCGGCATGTTCCACCACACGCTGGTAGTGGCGTACCATCCATTGGCCATGATGGTGCATGCCCGGCGGGTACATCTTACCGGCGTACCCCGTTTTAACCGCAGGAACGCCCAGCCGCCGGTACAAAGCAAAGGCCGCATCCATTTGCTTTTCGTAGTGGGGTACGTTACCTCCGGTTTCATGGTGACCAATCAAGCACACTCCCTTTTTCTTCCCGTAAGAAACCACCCGCTGCAAATCAAAATCGGGATAGGGCGTCAGGTAATCTTGCACGTTTTTGCCCCGGAGCCAGGTTTCCCATCCCTTGTTCCAGCCTTCGACCAAAACGCCCGGAATGCCGTGTTGTGCGGCAAAATCGATGTACTGCAAAGCGTGTTTTGTCGTAGCACCGTGCCGTGGCCCGTAGTACCAGGTCCATTTACCGATGTGCATGCCCCACCAGATGCCCACGTATTTCATCGGCTTAATCCATGACGTATCTTCGATTTTACAGGGAGCATTTAAATTCTGGATCAAATGCGAAGTAATCAACTGTCCGGGATTCCCGGCGATAAGAATGGTGCGCCAGGGTGTGTGAAACGGTGTCTGAGTTTTGACCTTAATTCCGTCTGGCCAGGGAACCAATTTGCTTTTGAACAAAGTGGTGTCGTGGGGCATGCGTTGCAGCGTCATCCCGGCATAATCGTACAAGGCTGCTTCGTGCAAGGACAAATAGAGACCGTTGTTGGTTTGAACCGTAAATGGCGTGGCGCAAGAATCGCACCGGGCCAAAGGCGTACGCCGGTAAAGAAACTCGTACGAATCGTAATCCCCCGGAATCCACCAGGCCGTTCCTCCGGTTAATTTGAAGTAGGTCTCTTCCGAAACGATTTTTAGTGCATTCAATTGGGGCTGCCGGGGAAATTCGTAGCGAAATGCAACGCCGTCATTAAAAGCACGAAAAGTGAGAATCATTATTCGGTTTGGTGCTTTTGTTTCCCGAAGGGTCAGGCGCATTTGCCGATAGTGATTGCGAATATTTTTGTCGGTGCCCCACACGGGCTGCCAAACTTCATCAAACGCAGAGTTTTCTACCCGCGTAAATTCAAACGGCCCCAGCAAATCCGGCGCATCTTTTAATTTAAACCCCAGAGCGGAAGGCAATAGCACTCTTTTTTGCTCAAATGTCACCGAATAATAAGGCCGACCGTTCTTCAAAAAAACCGCGCATTGAATACGTCCGTCAGGAGAGGCAAGTCTCTTTTCCTGCCGCTGGCAGCCTGCCAAAATTCCGATGGCTAAAATTAAAGAAAGGCTTAAAAAACGTTTCATAACCATGCCTCCCGTTTTGCGTTATCCCAAAGTTTTATTTTAAAATGCCAGGGCAAAAACCCTATTACTTTCGGGCCTGTTGCCTGCACCACTCTATCGTTTTTTGGTACCAGTCCGAAAACTCCGGTGGCAGTTTGGTAGAATTACTCCAGCTCAGATGCACCACCTGTTCCCCGCTTTTGTAGGTAAGGTGATAGGTGGGCTTTCCGCTCTCGTTCAATTTTTTTTGCAGAATCCCTGTTTTTTTAAGTTCGGCAATAATCGCCATTACTTCCTGCGAAGGCACCTCAAAATTTTGTTCATCGAACAAGGCATTGCCTGTATTGCGCCGCCAGGCAATCAAATGCCCGTTAATGCTCAAAGTCCAGCCGGTGGTAATTTCGGGAATCTGATCACTTACCGAGAGCACCAAAATTTCAACAGACGGGGTTTTGGGTTGCCCGGCTTTTGCCTGCTCTTTTTGTTTGGGTTTGGTTTTGCAGGCCGAACCTGCCAGAGCAAGCAAAAACAGCACTACGGTTAAAACCATAATTCGACGCATCATTTTATTCTCCTTGTTGAAAGTTTTGTCTTCCTCCGAAAGGAACAAACAATTCAAAACAGGCTCCTCCGGCGGATGTTCGATTGTAGGCATCTAATTTCCAGCCACATTTCAAGGCAATTTGGTAGGACAAGTAGCACCCGTATCCCGTGTTACGGCCTTCTTCTTTGGTCGAAATATTTTCCAGGAAAAGACGCCGAATGCCCTGAGCATCTTTTTCTAACAGTTCGGGTAAAATGCCGCGTCCGTCATCTTCGATGCGTACCAGGCCGTGCTTCTTTTCCGGGAAGTAGGCCGTTTCGATGCGAATGGTTACCCGTTCTTTTCCGCAATGATCGATCGCGTTTTGAATGAGCGGCTCAATAATCTCCCAGATGACAAATTCGTTAATGGACACCGTCGGGAATTGTTCATCCAGCTGCAAATCGAAACGCACATGTTGCAAATCGCGTGAAGTGCGCTTAAAAATGGCATCCACAATAAAGCGGATTACCGCATTCAGATCGGTGCGAAACATGGGATTGCGAATGGTTTGCAATGGCGGATCGTACCACTTCATGTCGTAAATAACGCGGCTGATAAAATTCGCGTACTTGGTTACCCGATATTTAATCTGATTAATATTTTCCGCATTCAAATCCCGCAAATCTTCCTTAATAAAGCCCATGATTTTTTCGGCTTTGTGGTGCGTGTGGTAAATCCGTTTGGTGAACAGTGTCTCTTTTTGTCGGGCAATGTGTTCTTTCAGATATTTTTCCCGTTCCTCAAAAAGCAGGCGTTGAGTCGCATCGCGTTCGTGGACGGTGTACGAAGAAATGTAAAACATGGCCAGCAGGCCAAAGAGAATCAAAACCGAAAAGATCAAAGCGGTTTCATCATAATTGGAGGTAATTTGTTCGGTAATGAAGCCGAAATCCGGTTTGATGCGCATGTACATGGCGCCAAAGAACTCTCCGCGTGGCACCAACGGAACCAGCACCTGAAAAATTTGATTCTTTTCCACACTGATTATCTGCTCTTCTTCACGCAGTTTCTGTTCCAGCGAGCGATACAGGCGAATCGCAGCGCTATCCTGCTGCAGTCCGGCATGAAAGCGCGGCGGCCGGTAGTAAAACAAATGGAATAAATCCTGCCCGTTGTCAATGGCGTAATAATGCCCGCCGTAGCGGCCCACCAAACACACTTTCAGCACATTTTGCTGCAAAATTTGCTGAGAAAAAATAATGTTAAATGCCTGAATCAATTTTTGCTCTTGCTCGTGGCTATAATGTTCGCTGGGTGGATTGGTTTCGATTAAAAGTTCAATGGAAGTCGTGGTAAGATTGGCAATCTTTTCCGCCGAATCTTTCTTGTACCAATTCTGCGTTTCTTCCAGCAAGCGGTGCAGCGAAACTTTGTTAACGTAAGAGACAATGAGCTGAAAGATAATCAAGACGATAAAAAGAACCAGCAAATGTTTCCATTCGAAATGGTATTTTTTTAATTCTTGTCGAATTTTTTTTCTCATGGCACCCGTTATTTTAGAATGATTCGATGGGAATTTATGGCCGCTTCCGCCTTACGCAATGCTTCATCCACCGGAATTTCACCTTTTAATGCCTTGTTTAAATAAAAAGAGATGACGTCCGAAATGCGCGTGTAATCTTCCCGAATGGGACGAAATTGACCGTTTTCCATCAAACGCCGCAAAGAAGAGATTTCGGGATGGCTGCGTTGCAAGGAAGAATCGTCGTACACCGCTTTCAAGGCCGGCAAATAGCCACCGTGGGTAAAAAGAATTTTTTGGTTTTCCGGGCGCTGAAAGAACTTGATGAATTGCACCGCTTCGCGTTTGTGCTTGGACTTGTTGGCCACCATAAAGTGCCAACCGCCGTACACCGCCGATTTACGTTGTCCCTTAAAGTGCGGAACAGGGGCAATGCCGATTTTTCGCTTTTGCGCATGCGTCTCATTGTATTGATCCACCCGCAGCCAAAAGCCGGGCCAGCCGCGCAGAAAGATGCCGTTGTCTTCCAGCATCATGTTGTAACATCCGATTTCATCAAAATCGCACACGGCAGGTGGCGTAAAATGGTAAGTGTAAATAAAATCGTACAAAAGCTTTAAGGCGCGTCTGGCTGCCGGGGTATTCAAACGTACTTGCGGGCCGCTAAACATTTCTTGAATGTCACGCGGTGAAAGAAGCTCGTAAAACACGCACATCAAACCTTCGAAATTATTGGCCGAAAATAAAAAAATCGGGCGATCGGTGGGCTGAAAGCGTTTGCCAATGGTGATGAATTGGGACCAGCTCAATCCTTTTTCCAGTTGTTTTAAAAGAATTGTCGAATCCGGGAAGGAACGCAGCGCTTCTTCATTGAAATACAGCAATCCCACGTCCAGATAAAACGGAACGGTAATGAGCCGTTTTTTGTAGTAGCAGGTTTTCAGGGCCTGAGGAATAAACTTCTCCAGCTCTGCAGATGTGTAATACGGTGCCAGCGAAGCGCCCCATTTGGCAAATCGTGGCGTCCAAATAATATCCACGGTAAACACATCGATGCGCTCGCTTTTACTGCGCAGAGAGCGGGCCAGAATTTCTTTGCGTTCGTTGGTAGAAAACTTAAAAAAAGGCAAATTAACAGCTTCTACATGAATTTTTCCCTGAAATTCCCGGTTGAATTTATCGATGAGAAATTGGTGGGTGTCGGAAATATTGTCCACAAAATAGAGTTTTACCACCTCCGACTTTTTAGCAGGAAAACGCGTAAAAAGCAAGAAGTAAAAAATCAAAAAACTTATTCCGATTAAAAAGGCGCTAATCCAGGCAACCTTTTTGACGTATTGAGTGTCCATCATTTTCCGGTATTTTGCTGTTTGAATTAAAAATATCATTTATTTAGGTGTTTTGCAAAAGATTAAAGCAGGAATTAAATCTCCGTATTTCACGTTTTACCTTTTAAACACCGGAAAGGAACTCCCGTGAATTATTCTCATTTCAAAACACGAAGCAAATTGCTTTTGATTTTAAGCAGCCTTATTTTGAGCGGGCTGTTGTTTATGGCGCTAAGCCCGAATGCCAAAAAAGTAAAAAAGGAGAAAAAAGTGCACACCACAACCGAAGTTGCCACATTGGGCGGCGGATGCTTTTGGTGCCTGGAGGCCATTTACAAACGGGTAAAAGGCGTTACACAGGTTAGCCCCGGTTACTCCGGAGGAACGGTGGCCAATCCCACCTACGAGCAAGTTTCATCCGGCACAACCGGCCACGCCGAAGTTGTGCAGGTGCAATTTGATCCTGACATCATCACCTACGAAGAGATTCTCGATATTTTCTGGCAAATTCATGATCCTACCCAACTCAATCGTCAGGGTAACGATGTGGGCACGCAATACCGTTCGGTTATTTTTTACCACACTCCCGAACAACAAAAAACAGCCGAAGCGTCCAAACGCAATCTAAAAGAACAAAAGATCTTTGATGCGCCCATTGTAACGCAAATCGTTCCGTTTCGGGCCTTTTTTCCAGCCGAGGATTACCACAAAAACTATTACGACACCAACCCCAACCAGCCCTATTGTCAATTGGTTATTTCGCCCAAGCTGAACAAATTCAAAAAGCATTTTACCCAATATCTCAAATAGCCCGGGACGCGTCGGCGCGTCCTTTTCCCTCCCAAAAAATTTTGCACCAAATTGCATAAAAATTTATTTTGTACTACGCATTTTGCACATGAAACAAGCAGGACGCAAATTCAATTCTGAAAGGTGAGCCATGGATCATTACGGACTCTGGTCGCTTCTCCCGCCGCTGGTTGCCATCCTTTTAGCCATTAAAACCCGTCAGGTCTTTATTTCCCTCTTTTTGGGCGTGTGGATTGGCTGGGTTATTTTGAATGACTGGAATTTCTTCTCCGGCACGTTAGCTTCCATCGAAGCATTGGTGGACGTATTCAAAGAGCCCGGAAACACCCGTACCATTATGTTCAGTTCGCTGGTGGGGGCGCTCATCGCGTACGTACAGCATTCCGGCGGTGTGGACGGTTTCATTAAATACACCAATCGTTTTCTGCAAAAAGCAGAAAAAAAACATGCCGGAAACAGTCGGCGTGTGGTGGAATTACTGGCCTGGGCGACCGGAGTGATGATTTTTGTGGAATCCAGCATCAACGTCCTGACCGTCGGTTCCATTTTTCGCCCGATTTTCGACCGAATGAAAATTCCCAGGGAAAAGCTGGCTTACATTGCCGATTCCATTTCGGCTCCCACCTGTATTTTAATTCCCTTAAATGCCTGGGGCGCCTACATCATGGGGCTTTTGCTGGCCCAGGGGCTCAGCGACCCGTTTAACATTATGCTTCATGCCTACCCATTAAATTTTTACCCGTTTTTGGCTATGGCCGCCGTTCTTTTAGTCATTCTTACACAAAAAGACATTGGCCCCATGAAAAAGGCCGAAGAACGAGCCATTAAAGAAGGCAAAGTTATTGCGGATAATGCCGTACCCATGATGTCAAACGAAGTGGTCAGTCTGCAAAAAAAAGAAGGCGTACCGGCCCGGGCACGCAACATGATTATCCCCATTGCCACAATGGTGTTCATGATGCCCATCGGTCTGATCTATTCCGGGTGGTCTCAATTAAAAGATACGGCCGGAAAACCCTTTACCACCTTGCTATTCGATGCCATTGGCAAGGGTTCCGGCTCTCAGGCAGTGTTGTGGGCCGTGCTAACCGCCCTGTTGGTCGCGGCCATTCTGTACCGCTCACAAAAAATTTTCAAATTGCAAGAATTGATGGATTTGTTGTTCAAAGGAATTGGCGGGCTGATTCCCCTGGCTCTGCTCATGATGCTGGCCTTTGCCATCGGACGTTTGTGTCGCGAACTGGGTACCGGGCTTTATGTAGCCGAACTCGCCAAAAGCTGGCTCAGTCCGCATTTTGTTCCGGTAATTATTTTTCTGGTGGCTTGTTTTATTGCCTTTGCCACCGGCACTTCGTGGGGTACTTTTGCCATCATGATGGCCATTGCCGTGCCTATGGCACAAGCAATGGACGTAAGCATTCCTCTGGCCGTGGGTGCGGTGTTAGGAGGTGGTGTTTTTGGCGATCACTGCTCCCCCATTTCGGATACAACCATCATTTCGTCAATGGCTTCGGCCAGCGATCACATCGACCACGTAAAAACCCAGTTGCCTTACGCATTGCTGGCCGGTGCGGCTGCCGCTTTAATGTATTTGATTCTCGGTTTACTCGGTTAAAACATAAAAGGGCGGATGCATCTCCGCCCTTTGCTTTTTACACTTCAAAATCCAGAAAATTTTCGTGTTCGCGAATATCCCATTCCCGGGAAATAAATGTTTCGTCGGTGGTGGCGGTGAGCAGTTTACCGATGAATTTGGCCACGCGCTCCGGCGCAAACAGCTTTCCTTCTTTCCGTAATTGAATAAACCGATCCAATGCGGGGAAAACGTCTTTACTGGCCTGCCGTACCTGGTCTTGCATGGGAGTATCCACCACGCCGGGACGCACACTGCCCACGAAAATTCCCTGTTCGTGCAATTCCAGATTGAGCACCTGATAAAGCATGTACAAAGCGGCTTTGGATGTGCAGTAGGCGCCCCACCCGGCGTAGGCATGGTGCGCCGCACCGGAAGAAATGTGCAAAATTCGGCTGCCCTTTGCCAAAAGCGGTAAAAGTTTTTGTGTTAAAAAGAGCGGCCCTTCCACATTAATGGCAAAATGCGCTCTCCATGCCTCAAGGGAAACATCCTTTAACGGCTTTACCGGCTGCAGGACGGCCGCATTGTGTATCACAAAGCGAATGTTCTCTCCGGACATGCGCCGCGCAATCTTTGCCCGGTCTTCGTCCCGGCTCACATCGGCTGCCAACGGTTCGATAAAATCGGGAAAAAGTTTTTGCGTTTCCTGCAACGTGGTCAAATGGCGCCCTACCGCCAAAACGTGTAGCCCGTAACTGCGGGCAAGTTCCACGCTCAGGGCGCGTCCAATCCCGGAACCGGCTCCGGTAACAATAGCCCAATTGCTCATTTTACTTTCCCTCTTAAATTAAAATTTTGTACACGCGCTCGGACATTTTACGCAAAGAATCATCGGGTAATGCTTCGATGCGCCGTTCCATTTCGCGAAATGTTTCTTGAGCCAAAGGTCTGTTTTCCAGCCATTGTGTCCAAAAACGCAAACGTGCATCCGAAGGGCTAAAATTTTTAAACCGTCCTTCGATCAGCGCATACGAAAATGAAAAAGCCCGATCGTCCGGTGCCGTCACTTTAACCGTGCAAGGCGGCGATTGCGCAATATTCCAGGCAAAACGGCGATATTTTTGCTCGGCCAGCTTCTCAATCGCGGCCCAGTCTTCCGCATTAAATTCGTATCTTTCCACCGATTGCCCCAAAACCGCCTCGATAATGCGCCGGCGCAATCCGTCAAGCGAAATATCTCGTTTAAGATACGGCCGTACATTGATCATTGCGCTGCGCACAGACGGCGGCGCTTTGTCCCGGATCGATCGCCTTTCGTCCGGATGAACCAGCCGTTTAATGCGGTTTAAATCCGCATCAAATAGCAACGTGCCGTGGCTCAGCAAGCGTCCCCGGCTGGTAAACTGTGCGTTTCCCGAAATCTTTTTGCCTTCAAGGCGCAAATCGTTTCGCTCGTCAATGCGCACAGGCGCTCCCAGAGCGGTCAAAACGTCAACGATCGGTTGCAGAAATTGGCGATAGCGATTAAACGTTGTGCTGGTGTGTACCGTAATAAAAGTAAAATTCAAATTGCCACGGTCGTGCGCCACCGTTCCCCCGCCGGACAAACGGCGCAGAATCGGAATAGCTTCGTCCCAGCAGCGCCGCAAATTTACTTCCCGCAATACATTCTGGTGCCGTCCCACAACCACCGCCGGTGCATTGATGTAGATAAAAAAATAAGAATACGCCGGGTCCAGGTGACGTACGGCGTATTCTTCGATCGCTAAATTTATGGCGGGATCACGACGATCTCCGGCTTCAATCAATTTCCAGGCGGTTTTTTTCAGCAAATTTGCCACGGCTATTTTCCGCTACCCAACTCCTGTTGAATCTGAAAAGCGGGATGAATATCCACCGGCAAATCGGTCAATTTCTCACGCAGCGCTTTAATGGGCGGTGTTTCCTTGGCGTATTTGTTCAGCAAGGCTTTGGCCCCTTCATAATCGCCCGTTGCCTGAATGGTCAGCAATGTGGTAGCCAGCGAAGTAACCGCCGGGCCGACCTTCTCCCAATTCACACGGACCATTTTATTCCGGGCATCGTATTCGTAACCGCCCTTTTCCAGTAAATAATTGAAAATCAGGGCGTTCCCCGCACCGTGGGCTTCATTAATGCCAAAGCGAATGGAACGGAAAATACCAGCCAAAAAGGTGGCCCAAATTTCTTTTTCGAACGATTTGGGGTACACGCCTTTTTCGATCATGTAAGCATCGTTGTACATGCCCAAAACATCGGCTTTGCACTCTTCGATGCTGGAATAGGTTTCTTTCAGCTCTTTTTGGACGGTGGTTTTGCGCCCGTTCACCACGATGCTACCCGGCCCCAGACCGTGCGAAATTTCGTGCATTAACGTGTGGTTAAAAAAACCGGCAAACGTCACATACGGTAACTGTGCGCGATCCATAATGCGCAAAGCAATGGGCTTAAGCAATTTTTCGAACTTGGCTTCGTGCAAATTTTTGAGCATTACCTTTTTCGAGCCTTTGGCCTCGCGCACGCGTTCGTCGTTGGGTAAATTGAAAGCCAAAGTTTGCACTCCCGCTTTGGTATCGCCGGCCGAAAAAACTTCTTGCACCACCACAATGGGCGATTCCGAACCGCGATTAAAATTCTTGTAGCGGTCAGGAATGGGCAAATGCTTTTCCATGTCATTCAAATAGCCAGCAAATTTGGCCAGTTTGGCACTCTCTTCGGGATCGCGCAGCGTCACAAACGATTCGAACGATGCCTTGTAATTGAACAATTCGTCTTCGTAAACTTCGTACGGCCCAATTACCACTTCGACGGTATTGTCTTTCAGATCCATCCAGGCCATATCGCTCTCAAAGTAATCATTGGTTTCAAAGGCCTTGGCCCGCAACAAAAGGTATTTTTTCAACGATGGATTATCGGCGAACTCTGCGGCTTTGCGCAAATAATTTCCGGCCTTTTCCAGCCATTTCCGGTAATATTCGGAATAGGGAATGGCCACCAATCCGCCGTTTTGACGGCGAATTACCGTAAAGGTAGAAGTAAACGCCTTTTCGTCCTGCGGGTGAGTCTTAATCCATTGTTCGAATTCTTCCCGCGTCATATCGGCCGGGTAAAAGTTGGCCCCTTTGGGTTTCGGATCATGTCCGATGAAAGGTTTGTTGTGATCCAGACGGTCAAAAGGACCGAACATAATCGTAAAATATTCCAGACGTAACTTGTCCAGAGGGTCTTTGGACCTTTCCAGACGATGCAAAATTTCGAAATTTTTGGCGTACACCTGATCCAGAAAAATTGTGTCGATCAAGCATGAGGCCCGGTACAAATTTTCTACCACTTTTTGCTGCCGATCGGTTAACAAGGAGCGATCGTAGCGAATTTCGGTGGGCACGAATTGTGAGATCTTTTGTTTTAATGCTTGCATTTCCGCCACTTTCTCGTTGTGTTTCTGGCAGTTTGTTAGTAAAAAGCTTCCGGTTAAAAAAATCAACAAAAGAATTCGACGCATGAGTACGTCCTTTCCGAATTTATGTGAATGGTTAGGTTCAACTAAAAAACAATTTAAAATAAAACAAAGGATTGGCCAACTTTGTTTTTGGAATTTGATTGGCCATCATACCGCTGATTATTTCCCGCACATGGGCGCTGCGTGCTGCTTTACCAATCACAAAATTCAACAAAGTCCGATGCCGGCCGATGCGCTGCAGTTTGGCACTGACAGCCAGTTCATCCCCCAGGGCTTGCCACAATTGGGTATCGTACCGTTGCAAAAAGGAGGCGCTGAAATCCCCGGCTTGCCTGGCCTGTGCCGCCACCCGCGCCGCAATTTTCCCCGAGTACAACGCATTACCAATGCCTTCTCCGGTAAAGGGATCGATTAAACCGGCCGCATCGCCCAAAAGCAAAAAACCGGGTCCGTAATTTTTGCGATGTTTGCTTCCCACAGGCAAATTCCAGCCGGTGGGTTCTTCCAGCGCTTGCGCTTCGGCAAAGCGTTCCCGTAAAAAGTCGCTTTGCAGGGCATTGTGCATGGCTTCTTTTAGATTCACCTTTTTGGCTTTTAATGCCTGATGCAACATACCAATGCCCACATTGGCCGTTCCGTCATCGGCGGGAAACAGCCACAAATAGCCGGGAATCACCTCGTCCAGATAGTGCAACTCGATTTGTTTGTCCAGCCCTTTCACGTTGCGAAAGTACTGGCGCAAAGCCACCACCCAGTGTTGCGGATCGTGCTCAAACAATCCCGTTTCCCGGGCGACCACCGAATTGAAGCCATCCGCGCCCAGAATCAACGGAGCAAACAACTCAAAAGGACGATCGTTTTGGCGGTCCATACCGCGTATTCCCACAACCTGTGCCCCGTCAAAAATCAGATGCTGCGCTTCATGGTTTTCCAGCAGCCGGGCCGCTTTCCCCGCCTTGTCGGCCAAAAACGCGTCAAAAACTTTACGTCGTACGACAAATCCCGGAGGAATTCCGGCGCGCCGGTCGCCCATCAGGGGAATGGTTACCATTTCATGGCGTGCATTACCAAAGGTTATGGCCTCAATTACGGCGTGGGGCAATTGTTGCAATTCTTCCAGCAATCCCAATTCTTTCAAAATCATCATAGATTTGCCCGAAATGGCATCCCCGCACGTTTTGTCCCGCGGGAAAGCCGCTTTTTCCAGCAGGCACACATTCAATCCCTGCTGTGCAGCAAACAAGGCAGCGCTACTGCCAGCCGGTCCCGCACCAACCACTATTAAGTCAAACGTATTCTCCATTCTTTCCCTTCCCGCTCAAGAACTACTCGCTCAAATGATTAATAACTTCTTCGATACGGTGGGCACACACGCGACAAAAAGGTTTGTCTCCGTTCTGGAACATCACACAGTCCAGCATGGGACGATACATCCCCTGGCTTACGTATCCCGCGCCCTCAAAGGCCCCCACCTTGCCAAAATATTTTTCTGATGTCAACGTTTCTTTTAAACGTTGCACCATGCGTTTGGACCAGGCATCGGCTTGCTTTTGCACTTTGGCAATCTCTTCTTTTGCCGCTCCGCGCTTTTGCAAACGGGCAATTTGCAGATTGAACGCCCGGCGCTTTTTCTGATATTCCGTTTGCAGCGAATCGTACAAAGCCTTGTGCCAGGGGGTGGGAATGGGCACGCCCGGATCGACCAGAGCCTGCCATTTCAAATGATGCGGATCCAACAATCGGGTAATATTCGGCTCGGTTGGCTCTACGCCCTGCGGGTAAAACTCATCGTAAGCCGTAGCCGACGAATAATATTCATCGGCCAACCCGGCAAACGAATGGCCGAATTCATGAATAAAAACGTTGGCACTCCATTGATTATCGGTAGTAAAATCCATGTAAAAATTGTAAATTCCGCCGCCGCCGTAACGGGCGCTGTTGACCATAATGATCAGGGCATCGTAAGGCACGGCCGAAGCCACATCGTGCAGCGTCCGATTGTCTTCGGTAAGCAGGTAGCGCGGTGAGCCGAGGGAATTAAACGTACAATTAAGCAAGGTGTTGCGGTAAATTCCATGCGTGGGTTCATCGCAGCCCGACTCCTGAGAGGGTTTAAACACCCCGTAAATGTTAATTTGATCGGCGTGCGCCGAAAAAGGTTTTTTGTTTAAAAGAATTCGGGTAAAACGCTGCAAATCTTTCGCGAATTTGTCCCGTTCGGCGGCACGGTAGCCCTCACCCACAAAGGCGATGTCCACACAGCGGTGCACATCTCCGGCCTGATGGCTTTTGATCACGTCGACCCGGCCCGCCCTATTCTCGCTGCTAAATTCAAATGCCCCGGGAACTATTTTTTGCTCCAGCACCACATGTAAAATATTTTTGCGGTCTCTGGAATACCAGCGCACCACAACCGCCTTTTTTGGCCAGGGAATCAGAACCGTTTCATGGTAGGTACGCTTTATTCCCTTCCTGGCAGAAGCCGTCGTCTGATATTCATTAAAATAGGCATTGTAACCGCGGGAGAACAAAAGCACTTTTCCCGCAGCGTCAAATACTTTGACGTAGTATTGACCGTTATTGAACGGATCAATTAATTTTGACTTCGGCCCGGACCAGGGCGTTTGCAAATACATCCGGTCCAGTGTGACCATTTCGGTATTTGCGTCGCCACTGCGGTAATAATCGATCCGCAAAGTGCTGTCGGCAAAATAGGTAGAAAAAATTGACTGGGCACCTAAAAAGACAGGCAAAAAAAATCCCAGGATCCAGCGTATTTTCATTGACATTTCTCCTCAAGCAAGAGGCTAAAATTTCCTAAAAATTTCGATTCCATGCAAATTGGAAGTTTTACAGGCAGGTTTTTCGAAAAGGTTGGTTACATCCCCAAAAATTCCGAAAAATCGGACGTTTTTTCGGAAAAAGGCATCGCACTGCACCGGTTCAGAGCCGGCCCGAAATGCCCGGACATTTTGTTGCGTTTAATAAGTAATCCAGTCGTGTCGTCCGGGATATTTGGTCGATTGGTACCAGCGTCTGGCAAAGCACAAAATGCGTTTTTCTCCGGGAATAAAATAGGGGTGCAGCCCCTCCACAAGTTTTCTTTTTTGCGAACCATCCGAACGCATGATCCAGATTTCACGTAATGCGTTGTCCGGCACGTAGGTAATCCACTGCCCGTCGCTGGAAATATCGTATTCAAAAATTCCGATGTAGCCGTAAAAGCATTCTCCCAAATCACGAATCGTTCTGTCCGGATGAAGCCCTACGTACAAATGTTTGTCCGCCTGAAAGACATAGGTGCCATTTTCCGCAAAAATAACGGGAGAATAAAATTCGTTGGGATAAATACGCGTTTCCTCGCCGGAGGTCAAATTCACAGAATACAACCCCGGTGGAACGACATTCGAGGCAAGAATATAATAGACATATTGCCCGTCCGGCGAAAACTTTGAATAAAAAATGTGTTTGTAACTTCCGGAAAGGCTTGCGGTACTCTTGAGAATTTGCAATTTGTCTCCGTTACTCGTTAAAAGCACCAGCTCTTCCACATGCGTTTTAATATTTCTCCGCACAAACACAAGGCGCCCGTCCGCAGCAAGGGAGGGATACTCGAAAGCAAATGATGTATCTTCAACCAAGGTAGTTGTCAGGCCATTGCCATCGGTCTGAATTTTGTACAAGCCGTGGCTTTGACTAAAGACAAGGAACTGGCCATCAGGAGAGAGCGCCCATTTCCGATAATCGGTCGTGGCATTCTCAACCAATTTTAGGCCACTCTGTCCGTCCGGCTCGAGCACCCAAAAAGCAGCATATTCCGTTGCCAAAATTTTCAACTGTCCGTCCCGATAAAACGGAACGGCCTGTTTTAGTGTCTCCTTCACCACCGCTCCATCGTGCGTGGGACACACCAACGTGGTATCTCCATTATTCGTATCAACGGTGGCAATCCAGTATTCTGCCCAATGGTACACTTCTTTTTCCTTGGGAAACTCGCAGTGCACTAAAGCTAAGACAACCAATAACAGTACCCATCTCCATTTTTGCCGAAACATCAGTACGCCCCTGTCTTAAAAAAACCTATCTGAAAACGCGTTATCCACTTTTCCGAAGAGGGTTGATACCCCACCTGTGCCTTAAAGGCCATAGCGTTCCAGCGGATGGTGCATCCGGCCAGCAGACCGAGCTTTTTTCTTTCCTTTACCGCCGTCAATTGCACCGAGGACAAAATATGGCTGAACTCTCTCTTAACCGTTAGAAAAATCGGGAAATTTTTGTAAACCAGACTGTACCGATCGTTTAAGGCCGCCTGCACAACATAGTTTTTTTGCCAGCGATATTGAAACCGGAAAATAGGAGAAAAGGCAAACCGCACATCGTGGCTATAATATTTCCCCGTGCCGGTTAAATAGCTCAGCCCCCCCAAAGCAAACATGAAACGGTCCCATTTTTTTCCGAGAATGACCTGCAAATAGCCGGTACGAAAATAGCGCACATATTCCACATAAAAATCCGACGGCTGGTCCTGTTCCAGGGAACTCCCTTTGTAGGCATTTTGCACCAGGCCCACGGTTAAATCAAAAAAGTTAATCTTGCTTTCCGTCGCAGTGTGGTAACTAAACGAGCGGTAGTCGGTAACCCCGGGAAAAATATTGTAATTTCCCCGTTCATAAACAAAGTCGTAACTTGTTCTGGAAGTAATTAAAGGGACAAAGTCGGTACGCCAAATGCCCAGTTTCCAACGTTTGGCTCTTCTTTCGGCAGCCGCATATTCCTTGTCGTAAGGAGCTTTTGCCACCGGGACATACCAGCCGTACCCCTTTTCCAGAAAAAACTTGTTAACATTCATCTTTTGCAGAGGAAATTTTTTAAACAAATGAACCTGCAGGGGGGCACCGACTTTTAAGAACGAAGAATCCACATCGATCAAACATTCCGCTCCCAGCAAATGGGTACGCGCATATTCCTGAATTTTTTGGGCTACCCAATGGTGTAACGAATCGGAATCGCCCAAACTCGGCAAAGATACATTGGCCAAACGCAAAACAAGCCCGTTTTGTGTTTCGAACCAGTTGTTATCGTAAATGCGAACAATCTTTACCTTTTGGAGTTTGGCCAGGGCGGAGCCCGAAAACACCACTAAAAAAAGCAGGACGAAAATGTTTTTTTTCATAAAATTCACTCTTTGGGGGATAGTTGCTTCTTTTAACAAGGACTTTTTCCGATCTGTCGGGAAATCCTGAAGTCAAATTAAGTAAGAAAAATTTGTGTGTCAAGGGAAATTTTCGGTACTTGCCAATCACTCCACGATTGCGTGTTTCCCGTTGCGTGCCTTGAGCCACAGAACCTGGTAGGGCTCAATTTTCACGTGTAAGATGTTTCCGGAAGAATGAAATGTCTTTTTGCTAATCAAATCGCGCCAGTGATGCTCCCCGTGAATGCCCCAGTCTTTAAGATTAACTTCTAATTCCAACGGTTGGGAGGTAACACTGGTTAGCGTAAGGATCATCTCGGTCTGGTCTTGCGTGTAGCGCAGGAGTGCAAACACCTGTTCGGAAACATTTAGCACCTTTTGGAGTGAATTCGGATGAAAAGCGCGTTGCCGGGCCCGTATTTCTATTAAACGCACCAGCCAGCGCGTAACGTGGTAGGTTGTGGTCTGGGGATTTTCCAATGATTGAATCAATTCTTTTTTGCGCAAAGTTTTACGATTAATGCTCCGCGTTTGCCTTTCTTCCAATACCAGATCGGCATCGTTTTTAGAACCCAGGAACCCGTGCAAATAAATGCCGGGGACGCCCATCATAACCAATGCAATGGCGCGCGAGGCAATGTAACGCTTTATTTGAATTTCCATCGGTTCGTCGGCATCTTCATTATTGATGGCACTAAACCAGGTAATGTTTAACTCGTACGGGCTTTGCGAGCCGTCGGGATTGGCTTTGTAAGAAATAAAGCCTCCGTGTTCAACTACCTTTAGTGCCATCATTTCGATTTCTTCCGGGGTTAAAATGCCCTGTACGGCCATCACCCCCACCCCATCGTGCGAATCCAGGAAGTTGAAGAAAGTCGCCTCATCCGAGGGCTTTTTCAGCGTGGCTGCCCATTCGGTTAGCTTGCGGGCATTTTCGTTTTGAAAGCTGAACAGTACCAGGGGAGGCAAGGCAAAGTTGTACACCATTTGCGCTTCGTCGTATCCGTTACCGAAATAACGGATGTTATCTTTGTGAGGCACATTTGTTTCGGTAATTAACGCCACATGGGGAGCTACGGCATTCAGAATATCGCGAAACAGTTTAATGATCATGTGGGTTTGTTCCAGATGCACGCAAGAGGTTCCCAATTCTTCCCAGAGATAGGTCACGGCATCCAGTCGAATGATGTCGGCACCGCGGCGTACATAGGTGAGCAAAATTTCAATCATCTTCAAAAGTACACGCGGGTTATGGTAATTTAAATCAATTTGATCCTGACTAAAGGTCGTCCAAACCAGCCGTTTCCCGTTTAAGGTGCAGAACTCGGTCAAAATGGGGGTGGTTCGGGGTCTGACGATCAAGCGCAAATGGTCGGGGGAAATTTGCTGTTTGGTGGAAAAAACCGTAAAAAAGTTCAGATATTCGGGATTCTGGTTCAAAAACTCCTGAAACCAGCGGCTTTTGGAAGAGACGTGGTTAAAAACACCGTCAAACATCAATTTAAAATCTTTTTTCAGCTCAAGGATATCATCCCAGGTGCCTAAATTCGGATCCACTTCTTCAAAATCCATCACGGCAAAGCCGCGATCAGAGGATGAGGGGAAAAAGGGCAAAATGTGAATCGCATTGATGACACCCTTTAAATAGGTTTCCAGAAGCTGGCTTAAAGTTTTGAGGGGTTTTTGGTTGGGCGTTTTGATTAAATCTCCGTAAGTGATTAAAATAATATCCTTTTCCGTAAAGCGGTTTTCGGGACGAAAATTCTTTTCGAATTCTTTCATCAGCGGGGTTTTGTGGGCATAGTACACTTTAAGGATGCGCTCCAGCTCGGGATAAATTCCGTCCAAACGCGCGGCACCGTAAAGAAAAGTGATTTTTTGTTTCATGCGCTGGGCATAATAATCGGGAACCTGAAAAATCGGTTTGGTGTAATCGGGTTCCTGAAAATGAAATTTACGCCGATCAAAAACTTGTTTCCCGCGTGCCATTCCAATGCTACTCCTTAAAACTGTTCACCGCTTCTTCCACAGAAGAAAATACTTTTACAATTTGATTGATGTGGGTCAATTCCAATAAATCGATGATGGTTTGCTGAGGGGCTGCCAGACGAATATCGCCCTTCTTCGAGCGGGTCGCGGCAATTTTCGACACAATGGCCCCCAATCCGCTGGAATCCATGTACTTGGTTTTCTCCAAGTTCATCACAATTTTGTACTTTCCTTGTTCGATTAATTCCTTCATTAATTGTTTTAGTTCTCCGGAAATTTCCGAAGTTAACCGACGGGGAATGTCAATCACAATAACTTCACCGCCATCCATTTCATGGATTGGAAAGTTCATGATGGGTTCCTTTTTGTTATTTCTTAATAAATAGTTTCGTCAAAATATGGTTGCAGTTGAATAAAATTGAATGAAATCCCGAAGTAACAAAAAAAATTAAGAAAAAATGTCCAGTTTTCTATTTTTTTCTCACAATGAATAATGTAAAATCATCATCCAGCGATTTTCCTCCGGCATGTTCCTGCACGGCACGCACGACACGATCTTTCAAAACGTCCAGCGGCTCGTCACGATGTTCAAGCGCTAATTTTTTCAGCCGTTCCAGGCCGAATTCTTCTTCTTTGTGGTTCATCGCTTCTACCAGCCCGTCGGTGTACATGATGAGTAAATCGTCCCGATCAAAGGGAAAGTCCTGCTTTTCGTAATTCCACGGAAGAATGCCCAGGAAAATGCCTCCCTTGTCCAATTTGCTTACCTGGCCGTTAGCCCTTATTACCAAAGGAGGATTGTGCCCTGCATTTACGCTGGTAAAACGGTTCGTTTGCGGATCGTACAACGCGGTAAAGACCGTAATGTACCGATCGCTGGTCGTATGTTCGATAAGCAATTGATTGATGTTTTCAAGAATCCAGATCAGATCGGAATTAAACTGGAAATAGGTGCGAATGGTCGCCTGAAAGTTGGACATGAGCATGGCACCGGGGACGCTTTTCCCGGAGACATCGGCCATAATAAACACCCATTTCCCATCGCTCAGGGGGAACACGTCGTAAAAATCGCCACTCATCTCTTTACAGGGAATGTAAACTGCGCTTAATTCCAACTCTTCGATTTGCGGAAGCTTTTGCGGGATTAACAAGCTTTGAATTTCCGCCGCTATCTTTAAATCGGCTTTTAGGCGCTCTTTTTCCAGCGCTTCTTTTAGCAGACGTGTATTTTCAATGGCCAAAGCAGCCTGCGTTGCAAAAGTCATGAGCATTTGCTGATCTTTTTCCGTAAAAGGCTTGCGGTCGAGCCGGTTCAAAATGGTGACCACCCCTAAAATATGATCTTTGTACTTTAAGGGTACACACAAAAAGCTGCGGGTACGGTAACCGCTGCGCTTGTCAAACGAGGGATCAAAGCGTTCGTCTTTGTAAGCATCCTTAATTAAAATCGGTTTCCCGTATTTGGCCACCCAGCCGGAAATGCCCTGCCCTACCTTTACCCGAAACGGCTTTACGTCTTTGGATTTGGGCCCCAGGGCTACCTTAAATTCGAGTTCGGTGCCATCTTCGGTGAACAACATAAGAGAACCCGATTCGGCGTGCATCAGGTGCATCGATTTTTCAACGATGTGTTGCAGTAGCGAATCCAGCGAAGAGATAGATTCGATGGAACGGCTAATTTCGTGCAAAGCCGTCGTTTCTTCGATTACGGCTTGCATGCGTTTGCTGGCCCGGCGTAACTCACGCTGCAGTTGCACATTTTCCAGAAACGAACCGAACAGCAAAGCGCATAGTTTGATTAGCAAGGCATCGCTTTCGTCAATATCGCCACGACCGGCAATTAAAAATTCGCCATTATCGGCAATGTACCCCCAGGAAAGCGCATGCTGAGCAAAAGCATGCTTCACCGGCCTGGGGATGCGATTCACGTAAAAAAAATTGTGAACGCTTAATTCCGTTAAATAACTTTTGTCAGCGGCTAATTTTATTTTTTCCCCGTTTTGGGAACCGGCGGCAAATCTCCAGTTCCCGTTGCTGTTTTGCACAAACAGGAACACAGAATCGTCATGTTTTTTCAGGAAGGGTTCGAACGATTTTAGAAGCAAGTGTTTGTAGTTAATTCTTTCCATTTACAGAACTCAATTCCTTTTTCTTAAAACATCGAAATTAACACCAAAATTTTGTTTAATCAAATGTAAAAATGTTTATTCGGTCACAAAACGCAGAAAATATCATCCGCTTAACTTCCTGAAAAGAATTTGAGGGCCATGCGTATTAAAATGACCAGCAAGATAAGGCTTATTAAAATCTTCTTGATTTTGAGCGGTAATTTGTCCTGAAAATGGGTTCCCAAAAGCGAGGCGGGAATGGCGCCTAAAAACACCAGAGAAGCCAAATCCACATGAATTAACCCAACCATTACCCACGAACTTTTCTCGGCCGTGTCCCAGGCCAAAGGGATTAGGGCAAAAAAGGCATTAATCAGCATCACGGCATTTGTAATGGGCACCACCCGTTCTTGTTTTTCGACCCGGCTTTTAAACAGCAACGGCGTAATAATGGCGCCGCCGCCCACACCGGTAGTTCCCGAAATCAGCCCGCTGGAAATGCCGATGGTTGCTCCCCAGAACCAGTAAGAGAGAGTACCGTTTGGGGAGGTCGCCTTTGTTTTCAAGAACAATGTTTGGGCTAATACGTACAAAACGAAAAGAATGAAAATAAAAAGCAAAAGCCGTTCGTCCAAAACGGTGGCCAGGTAGCCCCCCAAGATCGAACTGAAGGCAGAAAAAGCGACGATTGTCAGCACCATTTTAAAATTAATCATCCTTTTTCGCCAAAAGCGCAAGGTATTTAATGCGGTAATCAGAGCGATGGTCATCAGGCTGGTGGCAATGGCCTGATTGTGAGGCAAATGAAAGACAAGGGTCAGCAAAGGAACGATTAAAATACCACCGCCGAGTCCCAGCATCGAGCTGATTAAACCGACCAAAAGACCAACCAACAAAGAAGCAACAAAAGACAGAATCATTTTTCCGTTCCCATTTTAAGAAGCTGCGGGAAGCAAAATTTTAAACTCGGTTCCTTTTCCCAATTCGCTGTGCACATTAATTTGTCCGCCGTGCTCTTTGACAATTTGGTACACAATGGAAAGCCCCAGACCGGTACCCTGAGATTTAGTAGTAAAAAAAGGATTGAAAATCAATTCCAATTCTTCCGGAGCAATGCCGGTACCCGTATCGGAAACCGTAATTTCAATGTACTTTTCGGAAAGCAAAGTGGGAATGCGATTTCTGCGGTCCAGAATGGGAATGCCCGATTGGGAATTTTTGGCCTTCACCAGCAACTTTCCTCCTTTGGGCATGGCATCGATGGCGTTAATGAATAAATTCAGGAGCACTTGCTGGATTTGGTTCTGATCGACGAACACGTCCGCCAAGTCGGAGGCGTATTTTTGTTCAAAAATAATATCCTTATCTTTCATGCGACTGTGGATCAAGGGCAAAACTTCGTTGACAATTTTGCCGATGGCGCAACGCGTCGGATCGGGACGGGCCGGACGGGCATAACTGAAAAAAGCCCGTAAAAGCTTGTCCAGCCGGTTAACCTGACGTAAAATCCGCGCCGTGTATTCCAACTTGCCCGGATCGTCCTTCAGCTCGTCTTCCAGCGATTGTGCCATGGCTTTGATCCCGGCCAGTGGATTGCGAATTTCGTGCGCAATGCCCGCACTAAGCACGCCCAGAGAAGCCATGCGATCCATGCGGATAATTTCGGCCTGAATGCGTTTGGTTTGCGTTATTTCGGAAAAGACCATGATGTACTGCGGTTTCCAGGCTTCCTCCGAATTCAAAGAATAAATCGACAGGCCAATGTACGTATCGGGAAGCACGCGCGATTCGATTTGAATTTCGTGACGAATAATTGGCAATGGTTTGGTTTTGATTAATGCCTTTATTTCCGCAATAATCATGGGGCTCAAAATGTCGTTCAGGTGTTTCACCCGATTAAGCGGGTGCTGGAAACGCAAAATTTCCTGCGCACCGGGATTAATGTAATGGACGGTGAACTTTTCATCAAACACTACCACGCCAAAGTTGACGGCATTCAAAATGTTGCGGATTAGCCGGAGCTGCTTTTCCTGTTCGGCCGAAACCGGACTGAGTGGGATGGATTCGGCCAACTCCGATTTTGGGTTTTCCAGTAGAAACTGCTCCAGGCGGAAAGCCAGGCGGTGGGCGGCAATGGAAGCAAAGGCCAGATCGTTTTCGTAAAACGATTCACGGTAAATTTTATTGATCAAAATAAGTGCACCAAATTCCCGGTGAAAAACCGTAATGGGCACAAAAAGCAAACTGTAAATTTTGAATCCTAAAAACTCTTCCAGCTCCTGAATAAACGGATCGGCCAGATCGGCTCGTTCCAGAATTTGCGCTTTGTTTTGATTGAAAAGGACCTTTATCAAACTTTTTTCGTACGAAAAATAAACCACCCGTTCCAATTGATTTGCGCGTCCGGTGTGCTCGATGCGTAAACGCTGTTCCTGCTGTTCTACAAAGCCAAGAAAGGCCTTTTCGACTGCCAGGGTAAGCTCTACCTTTTTCAGGAAAGAATTAAGTAAAAATTCACGGATTTCCGAGAATTGGGCGCTCTGGGCAACCTGATCAATTTCCAGCAATTGATCCATGTAAGTAATAAGCTTTTGTTCGCCTTCCAGTAATTCTTTGTAAACCTGCACCCGGCCTTGCAGCATGGAAAGGCGCAGGCCGGTGTTAACGGCAGTAATTAAGGTAAATTTATCCACAGGCTCGAACAAAATTTGGCTATTGGGCAGGCGATAAACTTGATGTTTGATGGATTCCTGCGTCGCATTCAAAATAAACAGGAAAAGTTTGGAACGTAAATTTTTGTGTTCCAGCAAATGGTTGATGGAGTCCAATGAAAATGAAAGTTCATAGACGGCATCAACGATGACCAAATCAAAATTTTCTTCGGAAAGGCTAATTTCAATCCGTTTATCGAAAGGCAACGCAACAATACGTTGACTCGATTCCCTTAAAATATTCTTAAAAAAATTGAATCGTTCGGAGGAACCACAAACAATTGCGATACTAAACGGGCCTGATTCCATTTTTTACGAAAAATCTTCCCTGAATTTTTCATAGTCCAGAATGATAAGTTTGCTGCCCTCTTTTTTCACATATCCCAACTGCATTAACGATTTGATAACGCGGGAAATCGTTTCACGGCTGGTTCCTGCCATGTTCGCCAAGTCCTGCTGAGGAGGCAACTGTGAAATTTCTACCTGACCGTGTTTAATGATTCCGGAATCGTCGGCAATGCGCAGCAAGGTAGAAGCCACTTTGCCCATTGCGTTTTGCAAGGAAAGGCTTTTAATTTGCTCATCACTGCGGCGCAAGCGGTGGGCCAATTCTTTTAAAAGATTGATGGCCACTTGCGGGTAATCGTGCAAAATGCGCAGAAAATTTTCACGCTGAATCAAAAGCAGTTCCGAATCTTCCAGCGTAACCGCATTGGCGCTTCGGGTTTGCCCGTCCAGAATAGACATTTCACCAAAAAAATCGCCGTCCACCAAAATGGAGAGGATTACTTCTCTGCCCTCGTCGCTAATACGCGATATTTTGACCCGCCCGCTTAAAATAATGAACATGGTCGAACCGATTTCTTCTTCAATCAACACCATATTGTCTTTTTTATAAGATTGCCGAACCGACATGCGGGCAATTTCTTCCAGGGCTTTATCATCCAGTTCGGAAAACAATGGGATCATTTTCAATTCATTGATATCCATATTCCTCCCTTACGGCTTTATGATACGATAATTAAAATTAAACTTCTTTTTTAATTGTTCGGCAAGTTTACGGGTTTCTTCAATCGTGTTCAAACCATCGATCCATACGCAATAAAACTTTTTCCCCTTGATTTTCCTTTCGACAATCCGTGCATTTATATTTTGGCGTTTTAACTGTTTCAATTCGCTAAGGGCATTTTGTTTTTTACTGAACGCCCCTACCTGAATTTTAAATGGCGTGGCGTGCGTTTCCGCTCTTCGGACCGTATCTGCCGCAGGAAAGCCCGGTGTAATTTCAACCTTTTGATTCTTAAATTGCTCCGCTTTTACGTACAACGCCTTAGCGTAGTAATAGTCGTACAAACGCCCGGCCGCCATTTCTTTTAATCTGCCTTGCGCATGGGCATACACTTTTTCGTAATTTTTGTGGGCAAGGTCGGCATCGCGTAAAAAAATCGATTTGAAAAACAGGTATTCCAAGCGATTCGTATCCTGAGGCGCAACCGTTTTTAAAGTCGTTTTAAGCCTGTCAAAATCCTGTTGGCGGTAATATTCCATGCATTGTTCCAATGCAGACTGTGCCCATCCCATTGAGCTAAGCAAAAAGCCCAACAGAACGATGGAAATAAATCGCTGTGCCTGTTTAATCATAAACCTACACCAATCTTACGCTTCACCCGGATTGGTCGCCAAATCGCGGGAATTTTCTGCCTCGTCTTTTTGATTTTGTGCTAAAAGTTGTGCCTTTTCTTCTTGCAAGGTGTTAATTTTTTCTTGTAACTCGTTTAATCGTTTGTTTAATTTTTCGATTTCTTTATTCAATTTTTTATTTTCGCGTTTTAGTCCGGCCGCACGTGCTTTTTCTTTCAATATCCGCAAGGTCATTAACAAAGCGCCCAAAAGCAGGCCGATGAAGGTGGAAACAAAAATTATCGTGACCAGATTGACATGTTCGTAATGTTTGGAAAACATTTGGATGGAAACATTTTGATCCAGATTTTCGGCAAAGAACCACAATAAAAGCGCCCCAACGGCAATCCAGAAAAAGGTTAGAATGATCTTCATACGGGTAACTCCAAATAAATTTTGTTAACGAAAAATAAGCATATTTGTAAATAATTACAATATTCAACAGAAAAAATAACGCAACTTATTTTACAGACGACAAAATGCTTTTTCCCTAATTTTTGAGAAAATAAATCGTTAGGAAAATTTACTCTTAACACATTGGACTGAAAAAAAGATGATTGTAAGAGGGTAAGGTGAAATTCTGACAAATTTGGTGGGCCGTTAATTAGGGGTGCCCAGTAAAAAGCTCGCCCTGTTCAGGCGGCGATCTTCCAATAAGGCTTTAAGCGATTTGAAAAGTTCAGGGTCCCAGAGTCCCCGCCTTGTTTCCAGGTCGCAGATTTCCAGGGCCTGATCGTGGCGCAATGCCATGCGGTAAGGGCGGTGCGTGGTCAGCGAATCGTAACAATCGACCAGACCAATGATGCGGGCGGTTAATGGTATTTGCTGCCCGCTTAGGCCCTCGGGGTATCCGGTGCCATTAAAGCGTTCGTGGTGGTAGCGGATCACGGGCAAAACGGGTCGTAGCGTTTTTAACGGTTTGCAGATTTCTTCGCCAATAATCGGATGTTTTTTGATGATCTCGAATTCCTCGCTGATCAGGGGGCCCGGTTTTAGGAGAATTTGATCGCTGATGGCAATCTTCCCAATGTCGTGCAAAATTCCCCCACGGCGCAGCACCACAATATCACCTTCGGGAAGGTCCAGAAACTTTCCCATAGATTCGGCAAGATTGGCCAAGCGGTTGCAATGTCCTTCGGTGTATTTGTCCTTGGCTTCCACGGCTTTGGCCAGGCTAAAAATCACTTGTTCGGCATTTTCCAATTCGTTTAGCGATTCGCGTAAACGGAGAAGATTTTTAATGCGGGCCCGCAGTTCGACAATGTGAAACGGACGGGTGATAAAGTCATCTACTCCGGCTTCCAGCCCTTTTACGCGATCTTGCACGCTGTCCAGGGCCGTAATCATAATAATCGGAATCAGTCTGGTCGCTATATTTTTGCGAATGTAACGCGCGGTTTCAAAGCCATCCATGACCGGCATCATGGCATCCAGAAGAATTAGATCCGGAGTGGTTTTTTCCAGAATTTGCAGGGCCTCCCGCCCGTTGGTTGCCTCGATAATTCGGTATTGCTTGCCCTCCAAAATATCGCGTATGGTCTGGATATTATCCAGCTGGTCGTCAACAATCAAAATCACAGGCTTATCTGTATTCATAAATTCACACCAAAAAATTAAACTCCGATTAAATAACTTAATCGGAGTTTAATTACAGATCGTTAATTTTTTATGGGCGAGTTATTGTAATTGACCAGCCTTATTTCAGGTAGAAGGTATTTCCGGCATTCCACAATTTTTCCAGCGTTCCTTCGCCTTTCATTTCCGTTACCTTTTTAATTTGGTCGATCAACAAGTCTTCGTAGGTCGGTTTTTCGATATCGCGGAAAACACCCATCGGTGTCGGGAAATTCGGGTCATAGGTCATGCTGGCCAGCCCAAATTCAATCATGGGATTGTCCGATTTTTCGTCATGAATCAGCAACTCGTCCTCGGGTAAATCTTCGCTGTACGGAGCTACTTCAAAGCTGTTGCAATTCCAGCGCAAGTATTTGTCGTGGTTGTTACCAAACACGTAAGGACGCCCATGTTCCATGTACACGGCTTTTTCATTTTTCGTGTCGGGTTTGGAAAGCTCGGCATAGGCTCCATCATTAAAGATCACACAATTCTGGTACACTTCCACAAAAGATGTACCTTTGTGTTCCGCCGCACGACGCAAAATTTCGGTTAAGTGTTTGGGATTACGATCGATGGTGCGGGCGACAAACGTTGCACCCGAGGCCAAAGCCATCAGAACCGGATTGAACGGGTCTTCAATTGTTCCGTAGGGAGACGATTTGGTAACCTGCCCTTTGACGGAGGTTGGCGAATACTGGCCTTTGGTCAAGCCGTAAATACGGTTATTGAACAGCACCACGGTCAAATCCACATTTCTGCGGCACATGTGAATGAAGTGGTTTCCGCCGATGCTCAGGGCATCGCCGTCACCGGTAATGACAAACACTTTCAAATCGGGATTGGCCAGCTTAATGCCCGTTGCTACCGTGGGAGCACGGCCATGAATGGTGTGAATGCCAAACGTGTCCACATAATACGGGAAGCGACTGGAACAACCGATTCCCGAAACGAAAACGAAATTTTCTTTGGGCACGCCCAGTTCCGGCAAAACCTTTTTAAGCGAAGCCAAAATGGCGTAATCGCCACAGCCCGGGCACCATCTTGGCTCGGATTTAGAGGTAAAATCGGCCGGGGTGAGCTTTAGCTGCCCTGTTGTTACTTTATTTTGATCACTCATTTTATCTTTCACTCCTTTTAGAGTTTATTTTTCCAAAAACGCTTCAATCCCTTCGATCAGTTCGTTGGTATTCAAAGGTAAACCACGCACGCGGTTAAACCCTTTGACATCCACCAGATATTTTTCACGCAACAGGCGTGAGAGCTGTCCCAGATTGATTTCGGGGACCACTACTTTCTTGAAATTGTGGATGTATTTTTCCAACGTGGGAGGCAGCGGGTTAATCCATCGGAGGTGGAACCACGAAACCTTTTTCCCTTTTTTGCGCAATGCTTCAATTGCGGCGAAGACCGTTCCGTACGTACTTCCCCAGCTTACAATGAGCAGATCGCCTTCGGGATCGCCGTTAATTTCGGGATGTTCCAGGTAGTTATTGATGCGTTCCACTTTGGCCGCGCGGATACGTACCATGCGGTCGTGGTTGTTCGGATCGTACGAAACATCGCCGGTTTCATCTTTTTCCAGACCGCCGATGTGGTGTTCGAACCCGGCCATACCCGGCAAAGCAAGTTTACGGGCTAACGTTTCCGGATCGCGTTTGTAGGGCATGTAATTTTCAGGATCGGAGGCCAATTCTACTTTGATTTCCGGGATATCGTCCACATTGGGAATTTTCCACGGTTCAGAGCCATTGGCAATGTACCCGTCGGTAAGCAAAAATACCGGCGTGGCAAACATCAGGGCCACACGAGAAGCCTCAATGGCCGCATAAAAACAATCGGCCGGACTTTTTGCCGCAATAATGGGAATGGGGGCTTCTCCGTTACGTCCGTACATGGCTTGCAACAAATCGGCTTGCTCCGTTTTGGTCGGCAAACCGGTACTGGGGCCACCCCGTTGCACGTTGGTCACCACCAATGGTAATTCGGCCATGACGGCAAAGCCCAAAAACTCGGATTTTAAGGCAACACCGGGGCCACTGGTGGTGGTAATGCCCAGGGCACCGGCGTACGAGGCACCAATGGCCGAGCCGATTCCGGCGATTTCATCTTCTGCCTGAAATGTCTTTACACCAAAGTGACGGTATTTGGACAATTCGTGCAAAATTTCGCTGGCCGGCGTGATGGGATAGCTGCCCAAAAAGAGCTGTTTGTTTGCCTTTTTGGCCGCTGTAATAAATCCCAGAGCGATCGCTTCGTTGCCGGTAACATTGCGGTATTTGCCCGGTTCTTTTTTAGCTTTTTCCACACGATAGGTGGTGCTAAAAAGTTCGGTGGACAAGGCGTAATTGTACCCGGCATTCAATGCACGAATGTTGGCTTCTACAATTTCCGGATTTTTCTTGAACTTTTCTTTGATCCATTCGATGGTTGGTTCCAGAGGATGGGTGAACAGCCAGAAGATGATCCCCAATGCAAAGAAGTTTTTACTACGATCCTTTTCTTTTACCGAAAGGTTTAACCCTTCCAGCGCTTTACGCGTAAGCGTTGTAATGGGAATGGCAAAAACTTGATAGCCTTTTAACGAATCGTCTTCCAAGGGATTGGTTTCGTAACCGGCCAATTCCAGATTACGGCCTTTGAAAGCGTCGGAATTAATGATGAGGATGCCGTTGTCGCGTACCAATTTTAAGTTCACTTTTAAGGCGGCCGGATTCATGGCCACCAGCACATCGGGTTGATCGCCCGGGGTGTGAATTTCTGAACTGCTAATCTGAATTTGGAAGCCGGAAACTCCGTATAATGTTCCGGCCGGTGCGCGAATTTCCGCCGGATAATCCGGAAGTGTTACCAGTTCGTGCCCTTCAAGGGCGGTGGTATTCGTAAAACGCATACCCGTCAGCTGCATTCCGTCCCCGGAATCGCCAGCGAAACGGATGGTCACGCGTTCCAATGTTTTGGTTTCTTTTTTCTTTTCCATAAATGGTAACCCCTGTTTATGAATTATTTTTAAAACGTAAATTGCATTCGGAATAATTACTGTGTTTCATTAATTTTTTCTGAAATCTCGCGATTTTTTCTCCTTTCCTCTCTTTTCCCCTCAAAAATTAATTTAAGATGGCAAATTTAAATCTTTTAACTAATTAATCCAAAAGAAAATTGTGTTTTTTTGAGACTCTTTTTGAGAAAAAGAGCGTTTTTTGATTTCTTTTGTGAAAAAATTATCACATTAAAAAATTCTTTCATCGATTTTGGGTAAAAAACATTAACTTGCGCTCTCCGCCCTGAGGGCATTGCAAAGGTATGCTTTATAAAAGAACGGTGAGATTTCAAATCGGTATTCGAATTTATTCTCACATCAAGTTGCAAAATTTGCACGACTTAAATCTATGATTAAACGCACATATTTAGCAAGTATTCGTGATTTTTAATGATTTCTTTCAAAACTACACGCATTTGTTTAAAATGGGGCTCATCATGTGGCCAATCGGCTTTCACCACGTCTCCGGCCGAATTCACATGCACAAATCCTGTTTTGCCGCCCAGTCGTGTTTTAAACGTTAGCAGTTCCTTGCGTGCAAGCAGGAAAAAGCCTTCATTTTCGCTGTTTTCAAAATCTTCTTCATTCCAAAATACGGTAATTTTGTCTTTGTACGGCGCCCCCTGATAGGGACAGAAAGTAGCGCAGTTGCCGCACTCATTGCACATGCCGTCGATGTGCACAATTTGTGCTAAATCGTGGAAATTTCCGTCGGAACCGGCCACGGGAATGGCGACATTGGCCCGGTTGGGGCATACTTCCACACACTTGTCGCAAATAAGGTTGCAACCCAGACAGCGGTAAGCCTCTTTGGTGTATTCTTTTGCTTCAAAAGGCAAAATCATGCCTTTTTTCAACCGGATGTCCTGGCTGTGTTTTGGTCGATCGATAAACGCGTCGGGACGGGCAAACACGGGGAGCTGGCGTTCTTCTCTTGCGATAATGGCCAGCGCCGCTTTTTTGCCGTCGGCAACGGATTCCACTACGGTTGAGGGTCCGCGTAAAGCATCGCCGCCAACGAAAACATCGGGCACACTGGTTTCGTTGGTTTGGGCATCGGCCCAAACCTTGCCGTTTTGCACCCGAATGCCGTTGGCCTTTAAAAAGCCGGCATCCACTTCTTCGCCGATGGCAGCGATTACGGCATCGATTTTAATCGATTCCAGTGCGCCTTTTACGGGGCGGACGGCCCGCCGGCCGTCGGTGTCCTGTTCGGCCAATTGCATTTTTTGGCAGGTTAGTTTTCCTGAGGTAAATGCCACGGGCAGAAGCAGCTCTCTGAATTGCACGCCCTCCATCATGGCTTCGTCAAATTCTTCCCGGTCGGCAGGCATGAATGCCTGCGTGCGACGATAGACGATAACCACCTCTTCAGTATCTTCCAAGCGCAAGGCAGCACGGGCGGCGTCCATGGCCGAATTGCCTCCGCCGATGACGGCCACGCGCCTGCCCAGTTTGGGGGCCTTTTTCTGACGAAAAGCGCGTAGAAAATCCAGAGCATCGATGACTTTGTCGCTTCCCTTTTCAAGGGAAAGCTTGCGTGATTTTCCGGCTCCGATGCCCAGAAAGATGTATTTGAAGCCTTGTTTTTTCAATAAATCCAACGAAAAATCACCGGGAACATTAAAGCGGAATTCCACACCTAAACGGCGTACCAGTTCCACGTCCCGGTCGATGGCGTACTGAGGCAAACGAAAATCGGGGATAACGTTTTGTACCGTGCCACCGGCCTGCGCTTCTTTTTCCAACACGGTAACTTCGAATCCGGCCCGTGCCAGAAAATAGGCGGCGGAAAGTCCGGCCGGTCCGGCACCGATAATTGCTACCCGAATGCCATTGGTGACCGGTGGTTTAAGTCGATCGATTTCTTTTTGGGTAAACGCTTTCCAAGCGTTTTCGGCCGCCACCTTTTTCATTTCGCGTATGTAAACCGGCGATTCGTAGTCCCAGCGCGTGCAGTGGTCCATGCACTGGTGGTCGCAAATGTAGCCCAAAATGTGGGGCAAGGGATTGGTTTCCACAATTACCTTGAACGCGTCGAGATAACGGCCTTCTTCTACCAGACGAATGTATTCGGCAATATCCTGATGAATGGGGCAGGCTTCGTGGCAGGGGGAAACGTAACAATCGAATTGAGGCAGATTTTTATCGATTTTAATCGATTCCACCTGACGGGTATCTTTACGGTAATAAGGATCGGAAAGAGCGCTTTCGGCCAGCGCTTTCAAGCGCTGCAAATCGATGGCTGGCCGCGCCAGCCATCGGGCCCAATCGGTCGTCTCCACCTTTTGCACCATTTGCAATAAACGTAAATAACCGCCCGGTTTAAGTAATTCCGTGACCATGGTTACGGGCCCAATGCCGGTTTGCAGAATCTCTTCCACATTGTGCATGGAGGCACCACCGGAATATGAGATGGCCAACTGCCCATTGAAATGGGCAGCCAATGCGTACGCCAGGTTAATAGTCAGCGGGAAAAGCGAACGTCCCGACATGTACATCTCGTCCCCGGGTAAACGCTTTAAAGCGTTCCGCATGCCCAACGTATTGGAAAGCTTAACCCCAAACTGCAACCCACGCTCCCGTGCAACCTCCCGCAACCGGCGCAGCATGGGCACTGCATCGGCAAACTGTAAATCCCGTTCAAAGGCCGCCGCATCCAGTTCCGCATAGCCGTACCCCAAATCATCGAGCATTTTGCGCACCGTATCGAATCCCAGCAACGTAGGATTCAGTTTCACGTAAGTATGCAAATGCTTCTCTTGCATCAGATATCTGCAAATCGCCTCGATTTCCTCTGGCGGACAACCGTGCATGGTAGAAACCGTCACCGAGCCGGAAATGCGGGGAGAGATTGTCTCCAAACTTTGCAATAGCGTCTCGCGTACTTCCGCTGCCCGTTCCCCGTGAATTTTCTTCAGCCAGTCCGACGTTTCATTCTTTTGCGCCCACTCCCTCAGCCATTTCCGGTACCGATTAAAAGTCTCCGTGCGAGCGGCATCCCTCAAATCTTCGATAAAACGATTCATGCGTTCGCTTTGGATGCCTTTCAGATCGTAGCCCACGCTCATATTAAAAATAAAGCCGCGCTCCTCGCCCCCCGAAAGTCCGAAAGCAGCATCCAAAACAGGTAGTAGAAACCAAGCCTTCACATATTCATCATACGACTGCTCCAGGCGCAATTCCTGCGACCATTCCACATTATACCCCTCATCTTGCGCGTCGATGCAAGGTTTGTCGATACGCAATTGATCCAGCTTCTGCACGGTTTTCAGTTCAAAAAAACGTCCGCCCGTCAAATAGGCGCTAATAATATTTTGCGCAAGCTGCGTGTGCGGACCGGCCGCAGGCCCCAGAGGATTTTCCAGAAACTCTCCCAAAAGCGGCACCACCGATGCCCCCTGCGAACGAAAAAAACGCTTTGCAGGCAAACCGAAAAGGCTCCGTTTTTGATTAAATTCCCCGATGATCCAGTTTAGAAGTTGTTCCAAAGGAATCGGTCGCATTACGTCGGACATGGCTTCTCCTTTAAAAATTACTTTAAAGTGTAAATTACCGGTTTTTATTTTTTTTTACAACTGCGATTTTCCGTTTGCTGTAAAAAATCATCCGAAGGTCGGCTTTCAAGCCGACCTTTTTACTTAGCCAATCACAGCTTTCGGGAAAATTTCTTCTCAGCACAGCAGGCTGAAACATATTCCATCTCGCCATGGGAAATTCGTGTCAAAAATGAATGGATGAATAAGGCGGAATTTAAAGATGGGTCAAAAAAATCCCCGTCCTGCAGGAAAGGACGGGGAAATACGAGTCGGTATTCTAATTGCGATTCACGCAGTTCAAATCATCAAAGGCTTTCTTCAAACGCTCAACCATCGATTGTTCGCCCGCACGTAACCACTTACGCGGATCGTAGTATTTTTTATTCGGCTTGTCTTCGCCCTCAGGGTTACCAATCTGCCCCTGCAAATAGGCTTCATTCTTTTTGTAATAATCCATTACACCTTTCCAAAAAGCCCATTGCGTATCGGTATCAATATTCATTTTAACCACCCCGTAAGACACTGCTTCACGAATTTCTTCCAGCGTGGAGCCCGATCCGCCGTGAAAGACGAAATTCACCGGTTTCGGCCCGGTGTTGAATTTTTTCTGCACGTATTCCTGCGAATTCTTCAAAATAACCGGACGCAACACTACATTGCCCGGTTTGTACACGCCGTGTACATTTCCGAATGCCGCGGCAATGGTAAAATTCGGGCTGATAGCCATCAGCCGCTCATACGCGTAGGCCACTTCTTCCGGCTGTGTATAAAGGCGCTTGCTGTCCACATTGGTGTTGTCCACCCCGTCTTCTTCACCGCCGGTTACGCCCAGCTCAATTTCCAGCGTCATGCCCATTTTCGCCATGCGTTCCAGAAACCGGGCGGAAATAGCCACGTTCTCTTCCAGCGGCTCTTCGGACAAATCGAGCATATGCGAACTAAACAACGGTTTGCCGGTTTGGGCAAAATGTTCTTCGTTTACTTTAAGCAGGCCTTCCACCCAGGGGAGCAACTTTTTAGCGGCATGGTCGGTGTGCACAATCACCGGAACTCCGTACAGTTCGGCCATTTGCCAGATGTGTTTGGCCCCGGAAACCGCTCCGTTAATGGCAGCCTGTTGATTATCATTGGACAAGCCTTTGCCAGCGTAAAAGGCAGCCCCACCGTTGGAGAACTGAATGATAACCGGCGAATTCATCTCACGGGCCGCTTCCAGTACGGCATTGATGGAATTGGTTCCCACCACGTTTACCGCGGGCAAGGCAAAGCCTTCTTCTTTTGCAATCTGAAACACCGTTTGCACATCTTTCCCGGTTAGTACGCCAGGTTTTACATGATCCAGAACTTTAGCCATAGATTTATCCTCCGTAAATTCGGTTAAACACTTGCGATTGAATTGTGTGGAATATCGTAAAAAAATTCACTTTTTGAAAATAAAATTTACTTCAACGCAAAGAATGAGATGCGAAATTTGCCTTTGTATTGAGAAAAGCTAAAACGATTTTGGCAGGTTGTGCGATGAATAGATGGCAATTCACGGAGATGTAAAAATATTCTACTCCCCGCTTTCGATGTGCAGTTGCTGAATTTTCCGGTAAACCTTTCGAATGGCCTGAAACAGGCGAACCTGCGAGAAGGAGCACTCTCTGGCCACGACATTCGCAGAAAGGCCCACCGCCATTAAACGCAACAAGTGTTCTTCCCGGGAGGTAAGGCGCAAACGTTCGTTCGATATGGCCAGAATTCTTCGGGCGACGCTCGGGCTAAGAGGAGAGCCTCCCCGGCACACAAGCTTCAGCGTTTTTAATAATTCGCCGGGAACGGCCTGTTTACTGACAAATCCAACGGCCCCGGCCACAATGGCCTGAAGAATCAGGGTGTCATTCTCCGGCAAAACAAAGGCCATCGGCAAAATATGTGGATAGCGTCGCACAAGCTGCCGGATCCCCTGAATGGCAGTCATTCCGGGCAACTGCAGATCGACGAGCAACACATGAGAGCGTGCCAGATTTGAATCATCAAAGGCCTGATTAAGATCACGATATGCCCCTACCAGGCTAAACAGGTCAGATTGCCTTAACACCAGTTCAAACCCGTCACGCACAAAACGATTATTTTCCACAATGGAAACGAAGAACATATCTTTGCCGTTTTTTGGAACCGATAAAAGGTAGAAAGTAAAACGGCGAAAAACACTACGTAAACCTGTAGTTTACCCGGCAGAACCGGGCGTTCATCCGTAAACAAAAAAGCGGCTGAGGCATTGCCCCAACCGCACGGTATGCACTTCTTTGAACACCGATTTCAAAAATTAGTGACGTACCAAAGTAGGTGTGGGAATTTGAAAGGTTTCGAAAGCCTTTACCTTCATGACCAATTTTTCAAAGGCATCCAGCACCTCTTCTTTGGTAAAATTGCAATGCCCGTAACGCATCACAAATAAATTGTCGTAATAAATTTTGGGTTTTTGCGGGAATACTTTGCCCCGGTACAAACGTTCGTGCCAGGCCGGAACAATGGGATCGGCCACCGTGTGCATGGTAATCACCGGCACATTGAGATCACCGGTCGTGTCGAACAAACGGCGGGCATTCTCGACGGCTTGAGGATCAGCCGCAAAGCGCTGTACATTCTTGTTCAAATAAGCATCGTTGGAAGAACCGTGATAGGTGCGATCCATATTATCGTAAGGATTCCCACCTACGCGCCGCACCATATCGTTGGTGGCGAACACATTGTACCATAAAACCGTTAATGTGGTTTGTGCCACCGTAGCGGGATCATCGGGATCCACCGCTGCTTTGGCACAATGAATCAGTTGCTGAGCCCGATCAGGATAATCTTCTAATGCCTGTATAATTTGCGGCACGTAAACCTCATCCCAATTATCGATGACGTATTGGGGAATGGCAATCGGGCTGCCGGGCAGCACTCCGGGGAAAAAATAATCGAACAAAACGCGGAAATCCCCCACGTAATTAATCTGCCGAATAAAATCGCCAATAGGCCCGCACAAAGCCAATCCTCCGGAATACACGTGCTTCATTTCGGTGGATTTTATGGTAATCAGGCCGCCTTCCGAGCCCCCCACCAGATAGGTGTGTTCGGGCTCGGGAAACAGGTCTTTAAAGCGATAAACCAGTTCCACCAAATCTACGATCCCTTCCTGCACGGCCATGCCGTTTTCCCGATAGCTGGTCGTGGCAAAAGCGTAACCCATGTCGGCAACCATGTCGGGAATGTACGTTCCGTCAGACAAGGTTAATTGCGACTCGGGAATAGCCACGGGTTCGGTAACCGCCACATAGCCATGTGCAAACACGACCAATTCACCATTCCAATCATCCGGCATCCAAATTTTGTACAGAGCTCCGCTGGGCAGGGTGCCTTCAAAAATGGTTGTGGCTACGGCCTGAGTCGTGGCTTGTGGTTCCTGGGAAACTTGTTCGGGTTCGCCGGGAAGCGAGGATTGGGTTGAGCACCCCATGAAAAGTATTGAAACAATCGCACCTATCCCCAGCACTTGACGAAGAAAACTCCAACGCATCGCATCTCCTCCTCTGAAGGGATTAAACAAGATATTAAAACGCCCACAATATTTTAAAACAAAGAAAAGTAAAAAACAAATCGATTTTTAGCGTTGTGTTTTGGAAAATGACTCCGAAAACCGGAATTTTAATTAAACAGATCAGGCATTGGATTTGTACTGTCGAACGTCTTCCACCCGCTCCACCGAAAACACCCCAGATACCTTTCGAATACTGTTGATGATTTTGGTGAGGTGATGCAAATCCTGAATTTCAATATCAATTAAGCCACGGGCATACATATCTTCCACATGAAAGTTCACGTTAATGATATTGATATCCTGCTTGGCAATGCACAACGTGATATCTTTCAACAAATTTTTACGATCTTCGCCCAGGATGGTCAACTGCACCTGAAAGCGTTGTTCTTTTTCGGTCGCCCATTCCACTTCAATAATGCGCTCGCGTTCTTTATTGTACAGCTCGATCATATTTTTACAATCGGTGCGGTGAATGGTAATGCCCCGGCCCCGGGTCAAATAGCCAATAATGCGGTCGCCCGGAACAGGCTGGCAGCAGCGGGCAAATGTGATGAGCATATTATCCATGCCATCTACCTTAATACCCGAATCGCTCCGTACGCGCTTCAAAAATTTGACGAAAAAGTTCTCTTTTTTGCGGGCTTCGCTCTGTTTTTCGGGAAAGAGCTTGCGTTCCAGATTTTCTACGACAAATTCGCCCCGCCCGATGGCAATTTTTAAACTTTCCAAATTCTGAAATCCGATTTTCGGCAACACTTCCTTGATCTGCGGAGAATCTTCGCTAAGTTTGTGTTTCTTGAGAAAACGGCTTAAAATTTCCTGCCCCATTTCCAGAGTTTGGGCCTGCTGTTCTTCGCGCAAAACCTTGCGAATGCAATGCTTGGCTTTACTGGTTTTGACAAACGAAAGCCAATCTTGATTGGGACGCTGATTTTGGGAGGTAATAATTTCGACCTGCTGTCCGCTTTTGAGCGGGGTTTTTAACGGCACAATTTTACCGTTAATCTTGGCCGCAATACAGTGATTGCCCACGTTGGTGTGCACGGCGTAGGCAAAGTCGATGGGAGTAGAGCCACGAGGTAATTTAAACAAATCGCCCCGGGGAGAAAAGACGAATACTTCGTCCTGAAAAAGATCGATCTTTAGATCTTCCAGAAAATCGCCCGGATCGTTGTTGGACATTTGTCTTTCCAGCAAATCTTTGATCCAGTTCAGATGCTCATCGAATTTGCTGTGTTCCTCGGTGCCGTGTTTGTAGCGCCAGTGCGCGGCAATTCCGTCTTCCGCCAGATGATGCATCTCGTAGGTACGAATCTGAATTTCCACCATTTTTCCATCCGGGCCGATAACCGTGGTGTGCAACGACTGATAGCCGTTAATCTTAGGCATGGCAATGTAATCTTTAAAACGGTCGTAAACCGGCATGTACAAACTGTGCACAATGCCCAAAGCGTAATAACATTCTTCCACGCGATTGACAATAATGCGAATGGCCAGCAAATCGTAAATTTCTTCGAACGGTTTATTGCGCTTTTGCATTTTGTGGTAAATGCTGAAAAACGATTTTGGACGCCCGGCGATGGATGCCTTGATACCGTGCTTGATCAACTCGCGTTCGATTGGCTCGCTCACGCGCTGGATGTAGGCTTCGCGCTCTTTCTTGGTCGATTTTATTTTTTTTGCCAGATCTTTGTATGCCTGCGGATCCAGATATTTTAAGGATAGGTCTTCCAGTTCGGTTTTGATACGGGCAATACCCAGACGATGCGCTAACGGAGCGTAAACGTCCCGTGTTTCCAGAGCAATGTGCTCACGCTTCTTTTCCGGCACGTGTTCCAGAGTGCGCATGTTGTGCAGGCGGTCGGCAAATTTAATAATAATGACCCGAATATCTTTGACCATGGAAAGCAACATTTTGCGGAAGGTCTCGGCCTGGCGGGCTTCTCTGCTCTTAAATTTCAATCCACCGATTTTGGTTACTCCGTCTACCAGCATGGCCACGGTTTCGCCGAAATTCTCCCGCAAATCGTCCAGCGTAATTTCGGTATCTTCCACCGTGTCGTGCAGTAATCCGGCCATAATGGTGGTGTCGTCCATGTGTAAATCGGCAAGAATATGTGCCACCTGCACACAATGTTCAAAATAAGGTTCCCCGGAATAGCGGCGTTGGCGGGCATGGGCTTCCAGAGCCGTGTCGAAAGCCAGACGTAGTTTTTCCCTGTCGGGAGCAGGATCGTATTCCTTAATCTCCCGGTACAAAGCATCAAAATGATGGTCGTACATCTTATGTAGTTTTGCGATTAAAGCCGCATCATCCATGGGTATTCATCCGTCGTTAAAATTCGGAAACCGGGAGCGCCCCTCCCGCGTGAAAGAAATCGGGATCGCCAAATTTTCCGAATTCCTTCAAAAAGGTCAAGCGAACATTGCCCGTTGGGCCATTTCGTTGCTTTCCAATAATGATTTCACACATATTATGGGTACTTTCCCCCGTATCCGGGAATTCCAGAATCCCGTAATATTCGGGCCGGTACACAAAGAACACCACGTCGGCATCCTGCTCGATAGCGCCCGATTCGCGCAAGTCGGAAAGTTGCGGGCGCTTGCTTTTATCGCGCGACTCCACCGCCCGCGACAACTGCGACAGGGCCAATACCGGAACATCAAGTTCTTTGGCAATGGCCTTTAACGAACGCGAAATGTGTGTAATTTCTTGCTGACGATTTTCGCCCTTGTGCCCTTCCATCAACTGCAAATAGTCAATAATCAGAAATTGAATGTTGTGTTCTGCTTTTAAACGCCGTGCCTTGGCCCGAAGTTCAAGTACGTTCATGCCAGGTGTGTCGTCGATGTAAATGGGCGCATTCATTAATTTAGGGGCGTGTTCGGTTAGGCGATCCATCTCTTCCTGATTGATCTTTCCGGTGCGCACGCTCATCATGTTAACTTTGGCTTCGGTACATAAAAGCCGCATGACCAGCGCGTCCGCCGACATTTCCAGGCTAAAAAAGCCCACGGGAATGCCATGATCTACCGCAGCATTCCGGGCCAAATTCAAAGCAAAAGCCGTTTTCCCCATGCTGGGACGTCCGGCCAAAATCACCAGATCCGAACGTTGCAATCCGGCAGTTAATTCGTCCAGTTTTTTGTACCCCGTGGGCACTCCCGTAACCCCGGACTGATTGTTTTTGTAAAGCTCGTCAATACGCACAAAGGTACGATCCACAATAGGGCGAATTGCGTCGAATCCCTTTTTCAACCGCTTTTCGGAAATATCGAAAATGCGCCGTTCGGCGGTGTCCAGCAGTTCATCGATGGTCTGGTCTTCGGAATAGGCATCGTTAATAATCGCTTCGCAGGTGTGAATGAGCATGCGCGTTAGGGCTTTTTCTTTGATGATATCCAGATGATATTGAATGTTGGCCGAGGTAGGCGTGCTGTTCACGATTTCGGTCAAATAAACATGACCGCCAATTTCTTCGAATTGATTGCGTCGCTTGAGCACATTGGCTACACTAATGGGATCAATTTCGGCATCTTCCTCGAACAATTCCATCATGGCCGAAAAAATTTTACGATGGCTCGCCTTGTAAAAATAGTTTTCCGTCAGATTTTCGGCAGCCAGATTCACCGCATCACGATCTAAAAACATGGCCCCCAACACGGCCATTTCCACATCCACCGCCTGAGGCATGGTTCGAATCGTATCCGAAATTTTGTTCTCTATTTTTGGCATAGCGACCTTATTTTTTGTTGCTGGTTTTAGGTAAAAAAAATGCCGCCCGACTTTGGGGTAGCGTTCCAGAAATAAGAATAAGTAAAAAATAGCAAGCGATCAAGAGCAAGAACGCGGAAATGGGGAAGATTTTTTCTTGGGGACAAAATGGCGCTTCAGCGCTGCCCCATTCCCTGCCCGATGGTCTGTAATTGCCGGCGAATTTTCTTCAAATCTTCCCAGGCATAGGCCTTCCACATGGGGTTGCGCAACAGGGCGGCAGGGTGGTAGGTGACAATCACCGGAATATCCTGGTAATAATGAATTCGTCCGCGCATGTTGCTTAACGTACTTTCCGTTTTCAGCAGCGATTGCCCGGCGTACAAGCCCAGAGCAACGATTAAACCGGGTTTAATAATTTCCAACTGTTTTTTGAGATAGGGCTCGCATTTTGCCACTTCGTTCGGCAAGGGATTGCGGTTGTTCGGGGGACGACATTTAAGTACATTGGCAATGTACACCTCGTCACGGGTGAGACCGATGGCGAAAAACATTTTGTCCAGCAATTTCCCGGCCGGGCCCACAAAAGGAAGGCCTTGCAAATCTTCTTCTCTTCCCGGAGCCTCGCCCACAAACATCACTTTGGCCTGAGCATTGCCGTAACCAAACACCAAATGTTTGCGCGTTCTGTGCAATTCGCAGGCGGTACAGTCTTTAATCTGCAAATACAATTCCTGCAACTCCGGGCTGGTTTGCCGGTAATGTACCGCACTTTCCTGTTTTTTGGCGGGAGCGGAATGCCCCTTTTTACCGGCTGCAGGATTAACCAGCACATCGGCCAGCGGATGTTCCAGAAATACCCGTTCCCCGTAAATGTTGCGGTACCATTTAAAATAATTTTCGATTGCTTCAAAAATATTTTGTTCGCTCATCGGTTTAACACCTTTGCAATGCGTTCCATGATTTTCTCGCTCACCTGCATTTTACTCATTAAAGGCCATTCTTCGCTTTGGCCGTCGGCCGTAAGCAGCGTAACTTTGTTCGTATCCACTCCAAAGGCTGCTCCGGCTTCTTTGGGATTGTTGGCAATAATCATGTCCAAATTTTTCCGTTTCAGTTTTTTCAGGGAGTTCGGACGCACATTTTCGGTTTCCACGGAAAAGCCCACCAGCAAGGGATGACGCGGTAATTCACTCAAAGCCTTTAAGATATCGGTTGTGCGTTTTAAGCGAATCTGCAACCCGTTTTCGCTTTTCTTGATTTTTTCATCTTCCCGAACAGCCGGAGTAAAATCGGCCACAGCCGCTGCCCCGATGTACACATCAAACTGCGGCGCTGCCTGCAAAACGGCCCGGGCCATCTCTTGTGCCGAACGCACACGCTGCACCGCAAGGTAGCGTGGCACGGCAACCGTTGTGGGACCCAAAACGAGTTGCACATCGGCCCCGGCGATAAAGGCAGCCCGGGCCAGAGCAATGCCCATTTTCCCCGAAGAACGATTGGTCAAAAACCGAACCGGGTCCAAATCTTCTGCTGTTGGGCCGGCCGTAACCAGAACCTTTTTCCCCGCCAATTTCCTGGGCGAAAAGGCGCGGTGCAAAAAATCCACCAGCGAAGGCACATCGCCAATGGCATGCGCCAGAATGGTTTCGCCGCCCAGTGGTACCACATTTTCCCGCCCCACCCATTTTTCATATTGTCCGGCCAGGTCTTCGGGCAACAGGGGAAAAACAATATGCCGGGCGTCTGCCCTTTGCGCCATCTCGGGACGATCGCCGAGCGCTACCTGCATTCTCACTTGCTCTTCGGCCGTCTTTCCCCACTTTATGGCCGCACCGCCTGGCACAACGCGCTCGATAAAATGCCTTGTGTTTTGCGCTGTCACCAGCCGCAAAGCAAAGCCGGCCCTAAGCAAGGCATCCAGCCCCGGCAAAAAAAGAGGCATTCTCCCTTGCGTTTGGTCAAAAATTTCCACCTGTTTAGTCATTTTCCAGAATGATCTCTTCCACTTGTTTTAGCGTTTGTTCAAGATCATCATTCACCACCACGTAGTCAAATTTTTTTGCCTGCTCATACTCATAAGGCAGGCGTTGCAAGCGGCGGCGAATGGATTCTTCCGTTTCGGTGTGGCGTTTTTTCAGGCGTTCCACAAGCACCTCTTCACTGGGCGGTTTAATAAAAATCAGAATGGCGTTGGGGTAATGCTTTTTAATGGAAAGCGCGCCGTTCACATCAATATCGAACAGAACCACCCGATCGTCCCGCACGTGGTTGTCCACCACCTCTTTCAAAGTTCCGTAATAATTTCCGTGCACTTCCTCGTATTCCAGAAATTTTCCTTCTTTGATTTTCCGCTCGAATTCTTCCCGGGTTAAAAAATAATAATCCACCCCGTCCCGCTCGCCGGGACGTTTGGGGCGGGTGGTTGCCGATACGGAAATAACCGTTTGCGGATATTTTTTATGGAGCATTTTCACGATGGTCGTTTTGCCCCCACCCGAGGGCGCAGAAAAGACAATGTAGGGCGATTTGAATTTCATACGTAAAATTCCTCAATTCCTTTTTCGTTTACTTCATCTTCCCAACTTTTAAAGAATGTTCGTCCGGCTTTACCGCCGATCTTGGGGTGGTCTATTCCACGTTTTGTACCTGTTCACGTAGTTTTTCCGCTTCTTCTTTAATTTTAATCACACGATGCGAAATGTCCAGGAGCGTAGTTTTGGAATTAATGGTGTTCGCTTCCCGATGAATTTCCTGCAAAATAAAATTCAGGCGTTTTCCCACCTCGCCCGTGGCATCCAGGGTTTTACGGAACAAATCGATGTGGCTTTTCAGACGCACCACTTCTTCGGTGATGTCCACCCGGTCGGAAATGACCGCAATTTCTTGCTCCAAACGGTCCCGATCCAATTTGTTCTCTCCGATCAGGTTCATCACGTTGCGGTACAAACGTTCAAATTCCGATTGCAGATTTTGCGGGGCCAATGTGCGAATTTCTTCCGTCAAATTTTCGATGCGCTCCAAACGGCGCACAAGGTCCTGCAAAATGTTCTGACCTTCGCGTTCACTCATCTGTACAAATTCGTTCAAGGCCTCGTCCAGAGCGTCAAAAATCAACGGATGCAGTTGTTCTTCGGCCACTTCTTCCAGATTCGGATTAAAAATCTCCGGGAAATTCAACAAATGCTCCAGGCGCACTTCGTCGTGAATGCCCAGCGTGGTTTGAATGCTTTTTAGCTGGTTAAAATTCTTTTTTACCTCGTCCCAGTTAATGAACAAGGTACCCTCGCTTTGCGGATTCTGGCGCACATTCACAAACACATTCATCTTTCCCCGCAAAATGCGTTGTTTGACAAATTCACGAATGGCCATCTCTTCGTGATTTAACTCCCGTGGCAAACGAATATTCAAATCCAGAAAGCGATTGTTCACGCTTTTAATTTCCACCGTCACTTCAAAATTCTCATTGTGGCGTATTCCCTTGCCGTATCCGGTCATGCTTCGCATCATTTTCTCCGTCTAAATCAAAGTTTATTTTTAGGTTAAATATTCGTAAATTCAAACCAGCCAAGTAAACGGTCGCAATTGCCCGAATATTTGGAGCGGGCTCCGTGCAAACGTTCCGGAGGCCAAAAAATAATTTATCGATAGCTAAAGTTAAAAGCAAAACGGTTCATGCACAAAAACTTCTTTTTATTCGAACAAATATTAAAAGAGATCAAACCGGTTCTGTTGGGTTCCCGGATTACGGAGGCATTTACCTACCAAAAGGATGAACTGGTACTGCGTCTAAACATCGATCATTTTCTGAACATCTCCGTTTCGCCCGACCATCCCTATTTTTTGCTTTCGGCCGAACACAAAATTAAACAGCCCGCGCTCACGCTTTTCCCGGAACTTAACGGTCAGGCAATTTTGAACATTTTTCTCAAGGCACCGGACAAGCATCTGGTAATTGAACTGGAGAATTTTTATCTGGAAGCGGTATTCTACGGCACTTTTTTCAATGTTTTCCTGGTAGATCGCCAGGGAGGGTTGGTGGCTCGTTTTAAGGAGAAAGGAGAGCCTCTCCCGCCCCGACCGGCAGGTGACGCTTCGCAAAAACTTCTGCTCTCCCAATTGGAAGAAAACGCACTGCGCAGCATTCTGAAACCTGACGCCGGGCAGAGCCTGCTTGCTTTTTTCAAAAAAAATTTTGCCGCTTTGAACAATTTACTGTTAAAAGAAATTTTCTTTCGCCTGCGGCTTTCTCCGGACGAACGTCCGGCTGACCTGTCACCGGAACAGCAGGCCGCATTAATTCACACACTTTTGCAAATGCGCGACGAAGTGAATGCCGGCAAGGCCTACCTCTACTTCCAAAACGAACAAGCGGAAAAGATCGGCGTGCTGCGCCTGCAACATTTTGAAGCGGCAAATCGGGTAATGTTTAAGGAATACGACTCCGTCAACACTGCACTTTCCATTTTTTACAGTGAACGCACGTTTCGCCAGGAATTTTTGCGTTTGCAAGAAATGTGTCGCAAAGCGCTTGACAATCGTCTGGCCTACCTGGAACGCTCGTTAACCCATCTGGCGCAGAATGCCAACCTGGAAGAACGCAAAAAAGAAGCGGAGTTGAAAGGCAATTTGTTGTTGACCTTCAAACATCAAATTCCCAAAGGCAGCAAAGAAGTGGAACTGGAGAACATTTTCGACGGCAGCGGCGAAAAGGTGAAAATCAAACTAAATCCGGCCAAGAGTGTAACGGCCAATGCGGAACGCTACTTCAACAAATTTAAGCACCTTAGCGAAGAAAAACGTTTGCTGGAAATGAAACGCGACACTTACGAAAAAGAACGCCAGGAAATTAAACAACTGCTTGCGGAACTGGAAAAGATCAAAGACATCCATCGCCTGCGCAAATTCGCCCGCAAATTACAGGATTTGAAACTTTTGCAAAAGCTCCCGGAAACAAAAAAAGAAAAGATCAATGTCCACCATTTGAAATATTCTTTTAACCGCATTATCGTGGACAAGGCCTGGGACGTGTACATCGGGAAAGACGGAGAAAACAACGAACTGCTGACCTTTCGTTTTGCCAACAAATGGGATATTTGGCTGCACGCACAGGGCGTTCCCGGTTCTCATGTAATCATTCGCGTGCCCAAACGCGACCAGATGCCCCCACACCATGTGCTGGAACAAGCGGCGCAAATTGCAGCAGCACACAGCAAAGCGAAACATTCATCCACCGTACCGGTCATGTACACACAGGTACGCTACGTGAGTCGCGTGCGCAAGGCACCGCCGGGAACGGTTAAAGTTAAAAACGAAAAATTGTTGTTTGTAAAACCCATGAAACTAAAATAGGAACAAACCATGAAAAAGGGCCTGTTCGTATTTGCCACATTAACTTTATTGCTGGGCGTTTTTAACGCTTCCGCTTTGGCACAAAAGGCAACCCCAAACGACCGCTTTGCCTTTTTGCAACAAATTTATTTCGAAAATTCGACGCATCGATACGATGCCTATTTGCTAACCGAGTTAGAAGCCTTTTTGCGTACCCAACCTTCTTTCGGGCAAAACGACCAGATTCTTTTCATGTTTGCCGATGTTCTGGAACAGCAAAAACATTACAAACGCGCCCTGATTAACCTTTTGAAAATTCCCGTCCTTTTCCCCAAAAGTACCGTGCGCAGCGATGCCCTGCAAAAGATTAAACAGGTGCTCAAAAAAATCAAAAGCGGGTCGCTGTTGGAACAAAACGAGACACTTTTAAGCTATGCGCGGCAGCCGCACTACTTCGACTCGAACGACGAAGCCCTGCTGGATTTGTACAATTTTCTTTTTTCGTTGAATATTCCTTGCCTGCGCCGGGCCTTATTGAACGAACTGAATTTTTACGAAACCCGCTGCTCCGCAAGGCAATCTCAAGAAGACCTGGTGCTTTATTTAAAAGGAAGCCTGCTCCAGCAATTGGGTGAATTTGCCGCGGCAGAAGCAAATTTCCGGGAACTGGGCAGCCTGTACAAAAAAAGCCCCTTGCTGCCCCGGGCTTACTACCGCACCGCCCTGCTCGATTACAAACACCTGCACAAGTTTACGGATGCGCAGAACACATTTTTACGGGTGATTAACTCATTCCCCACCGACACCCTGGCCGCCAATGCGCAGTTCTTTTTGGCTGAATTGTACGCCGACAGTCTGGATTCACTTTCTGCCGGCATTGACAATTATCGATTGTTCCTCGATGCTTTTCCCAATCATCCGTGGGCCGGACGGGCTTTTAAACGGCTGACCTTTCTGCTCTTCAAAACCAAGCGGCACGAAGAAGCCATCACTTTGATCGCATCAAATTTAAACGCCCACGCGGATGATTCTACCTTTTACGCCCTGGTCGATTCGATGGCCAAAGTTTTCAGGAAGGATTTTAAACAATACAAATATGCGGCGCGCTGCTACGTGCTTTTGGCTTCGGTAAAACCCCAGTCACACAAGGCTCCGTTTTACCTGTACACCGCGGCAAAGCTGTATTTGCAAAAGGTAAAAGATCGCAAACGAGCCAAAGAAATATGCCTGCGTTTGCAGAAGGCTTACAAAAAAAGTCCGTACGCCGTCAAATGCCGGCGTTTGCTAAAAAAGTGAAGCAAGAAAAAGATGGACGGTAATGCGGTGAATGTTTCCCAGCTCGGATTGGTAAGCCGTAAACGAATAGTCGAAAGACATTTTAGGAATTTTTACGCCGATACCCGTGTTAAAGCGTTGCAAATCGTCCATGCCTGCGCGCAGGGTTAACACATCTTTGTAATTGGCTTCCAGCCCCCAAAAGCTATCCACGCTAATGGGTCCCAAATGCATCTGACTGGCGTACTTTCGTCCCTCAAACAAAATCTGGAAATCGGCTGCCGGTTGCACGGTTAGGTTCATGGCATCCAGATGCAACAAATAGCTAACGCCCAGGCGCAAAGACGGAGGGATGAACTCCCGCTCGTCGGTACTCCAGACCAGCATGGTGCTTGTGGCATCTTTAAGCACGGCACCCAATCGCAGGCCATCAAACCAATGGTACTGCACACCAAAATCGAAACCCAGACCCAGAGCCGTAGCCACATTAAAATCGCGATAGATCACTTTGGCATTCACCCCGTACTGCAGTTTTGCGTTCCGTCGATGGGCGTAACTAAAATAAAGAACGTAATCGCCGGTGTTAAACGTGGTTATCTTGGAGTAATCTACTTTGTCATCGGCTTCATTGTAGGCTTGCCGACTGTCTTTAATGCCGTTTACCGTGAAATAATACAGGGAAAATCCCAGCGCGGATTGGTCGGCAAGGGGATGCGAGAGTGCCAAATAATCGTGCTGAATGCTACTGATGAACTGCTTGCTGTGCATAAATTCGATCTGAAAGCCCGGGGCACTTACCAATCCCGCAGGATTCCAATATGAGGCCGAAACGTCATTAACCATCGCCACACCGGCGCCCGCCATGCCGGTAAAACGGCTGCCTGCACCCAGGTTCATGAATTCCCCGGCATATTTAACAAATCCACCGGCAAATGCCCCCATGTTGCCCGCAAGAATGATGATCATGATCCAGTGAATTTTTCGCATTTATGCACACTCCATTTTTGTTATCCTACCACACTCAACAAATATCCGGTTAAAACGGGAATGAGCAGGTTGTCATCTATCCCCAAAGGTATTAGCTCAACAACCGTAACAATTAAGGCCACCACAAGCCCTCCCCAGCTGTAGTGGGTAAAGGCCAAAATAACAAACGAGGCCGTCAAATAAAAGGCGGCGCTTCCCTCCAGCGATTTTTCCAGAAAGCGGTTTTTGCCCCAAAGGCGTCCCACAATCGCCGCCGCCGGATCGGCCAACCCCACAAACAAAAGGGCGGGAACGGCTTGCTTTTCATCAAACAAAAAAACCGTAAGCAACATTCCTAAAAAGAGCATGGTTGCTCCGGTCAGATGCCGCTTACTTTCCTTTTCCCGCAGCAATACCCCAAATATATGCAAAAACCAACGCCGCACAAGGGAATTTTTCATCCGCAAAACATCTACCGCCAAGAAGCCCGCAGACAAAACGGCCAACCCTATCTGCACAATTTCCTTCTGGTGCGAAAAATGATAATAAAGCGGAATGAAATTGGCGGCAAGGTGGATGGCTTTGCGCTGCAATTCCTTTTTTAACGGTAATTGTTCGTTCACGTCCTGTTTCCGTATTCCCGTGTAACTGTTTTCAGTTCTGTGCAGGCCCGGGCAATATTTTCGGCACCGAAAATGGCATTTCCGGCCACCAGCACATCGGCGCCGGCCTGTAAAACATCCCGGGCGGTTTGCGGGTTAATGCCCCCGTCCACTTCGATTAGAAAAGAAGCATTTATTGCTTTGCGCATTTCGGCCAGTCGCCGAATTTTTTGTAACGAATAGGGAATAAAACTTTGCCCGCCAAAGCCCGGATTAACCGACATGACCAGCACCAAATCCACAAAGGACAATACGTATTCAATCGTTTCCAGCGGTGTAGCCGGATTAATCGAAACCCCGGCTTTGCAGCCCAATTGCTGAATGTGGTGCAAAGTCCGGTCCAGGTGGAGACAGGCTTCCTGATGAATGGTAATGTAGTGCGCTCCGGAATCCGCAAAATCTTGCAAAAACTTTTCCGGTTCACGAACCATTAAATGGGCATCAATCGGAAGCGACGTAATGCGTTTTACGGCGCGCACCATCATGGCACCAAAAGTCAAATTCGGCACAAAATGGCCGTCCATCACATCCACATGAATCCAGTCGGCCCCGTGCTTTTCCACAATGCCAATCTGTTCGCTAAGTTTGGTTAAATCTGCCGATAAAATCGAAGGTGCTAAATAGGCCACGTTCTATTCCTCTTTTACGGGTATTTGACTCACCACCAGCTTAATTTGCTGCACTTTTTCTACGGGTGTTCCGGCTTTTACGCTTTGTGCCAGTACGGTCTCCGGTAAAATGTCTTCTTTGTATTCGTACTCTACCAGAATATTTTTAACGCCCAAAAGCTGCAATTGCTTTTTAGCCGCATCCAGGCTTTTGCCCACCAGATCGGGTACCAATTTCTTTTTGGGCATGGGCCCCAGGCTAATGGTTAAATCGATGCGGGTTCCGGGTTTAACCTTTTGCCCTTGCGGAAACGATTGCCCGATGACCACATTCTCTAATGCCAGATCGGAATATTCGTAATATTTGTTGCCCAACTTCAAACCTTTGGACTTTAGAATCAACTCGGCCTCGCGCGGCGATTTAAAGAATAAATTGGGCATGATAATCGGCTTTTCGCCGATGCTCACCGTAACGTACACATGACGCCCTTTTTTTACTTTGCTGTAGGCCGTGGGCATTTGCTCGGTAATGGTGCCGGGCGCAAAATTTTCGTCGTAAACCGAATCTTTAACCACCAATTGAAACCCGGCTTTATTCAACGTGTCGCGTGCCTGCTCCACCGTCATCGAAACCACATCCGGCAACTCGTATTCTTCGCCCAGCCGGACGTACCAGGGCATAATCACATTATCAAACAGAAGCACGATAAGCACAAAGGCGATAAATGCCAGCACAAGTTTCGTAATTTTAAAGTGTAAAATACGTTTAAAACCACTATCGTTCATAAGCAAGTTCCATTTTAATTACTACGATTAAATTTGTGTTGTTAACGAATGGCATGCCATTCGCGAAAAGCTATGCGCAAATCTACAATTTCCCGGCCAAACCGGCAATTTTAAATGCGGCAAGCCCTACTTGCTTTCCACAATCAATGTAACCGGTCCGTAATTCAACAAATCCACATCCATCATGGCGCCGAAAATACCGGTTTCCACTTTTACGCCCGAACGGCGTAATCGTTCGACAAACTTCTGATAAAAATCATTACCCTTTTCCGGCGGAGCGGCATGCACAAAGCTGGGACGTCGGCCCTTGCGCGTATCGCCCAGCAAAGTAAACTGCGAGATGGCCAGAATTTCGCCGCCCACTTCCAGAAGCGAACGATTCATTTTTCCGGCTTCATCTTCAAAAATACGCAAGTTCAGGCATTTATTGGCCACAAATTCGATGTCTTCTTCCGTGTCGGTATCGGCAATGCCGATAAGAAGCATGAGCCCCCGACCAATTTGCCCCACTACCTGCCCGTCTACCGTAACCGAAGCGTGTTTAACCCGCTGAACCACAACCTTCATTGATGCACCTCTACTGTAATGCGATTTAACCCGAGGGTATTTTGCAATTGCGTTAAAATATTTCGCGTCACACGAATTTTGAATTTATTGGAAAGCAACCGGTAACTCTGGTTGTCATCCAGATGCACTTCGAAGAAAAGCCGCACATTGCCCGGACTGGTCCGCAAGCCGGTTTTCAATTGATGGATTTTCGTCTCGTCCAGGTCATCCGGTGTAATGTGCAGGGCGATGGCTTCGGTCATCGTTTCCGGAACGGTATCGATGGGCAAAATGCGTTCGCCGATGAATTTGAGCACATTATCGTCCAGGTCAGAATTGAGCCGCCCCTGAATGAAAACAATGTTGTCGGCCTGCAAATATTGCTCGAATTGCGGAAAAACCGAGCCAAACACCACCACTTCGTAAGTGTGCTGAAAATCTTCGATTTTTACAAAGCCCATCTTTTGTTGCTTGCGGTCGTACAGGGTGCGGATGTCGGTAATTTGTCCGGCAATATTGAACAGGCGTGGCAACGGAGCTCCCTGTTTGTGGGCTTCTCTCAGTTTATCCACATCGGTCGCGTACAATTTAAGGATGGGCTTGTACGGTTCCAGCGGATGGCCGGAAATGTAAAAGCCCAACAATTCGCGTTCTTTCTTTAGCTTTTCCGAAGTCGGCCAATCGGGTAAATCGGGTAATTGCGGATAAGAGATGGTTTTCTTTTGCTCTTCTTCTCCCACCAAATCGAACAAACTGCGCTGATGTTTGTTTTTGGCTTTACGCGCCTGCAGGCTTTGAGCAAATTCCAGCGCCGTTTCAATAAAATTAAACAATTGCGCGCGATTGCCTTCCACGGAATCCAGCGCACCGGCCTGAATGAGACTTTCCAGCACCTTTTTGTTCACCGAACGCAAATCCACATTTTCCAGCAAATCGAAAATGGTCTTGAACGGCCCGTGTTTTTTGCGCGCTTCCACAATGGCGGCAATAGCTCCGGCCCCCACGTTTTTGATCGCTTCCATGCCAAAAGCGATCTCTCTTTCGTTAATGGGCACAAAGTGGCCCTCGCTGTAATTTACATCGGGAGGCTTAATCTTTAGGCCCAAATTGCGGCATTCGTCCATTAAAATGACCACACGATCGGAGTTTCCGATTTCACTGGTCAGGTTAGCCGCCATGAATTCGGCCGGATAGTGGGCTTTTAAATAGGCCGTTTGGTAAGCGATAATGGCATAGGCCGCCGAATGCGATTTGTTAAACCCGTACTGTGCAAAACGTTCGATCATGTCGGCCACTTTGGTGGCCACCTTTTTGTCGATTCCGTTTTTCAGACAGCCCTGAATAAACAACTCTTTTTGCTCGGCCATGACGTCTTTTTTCTTTTTCCCCATAGCCCGGCGCATTAAATCGGCCTGAGCCAACGAGAATCCGGCCAATTCCGAGGCAATACGCATCACCTGTTCCTGATAGACGATGATGCCGTAAGTTTCTTTCAGGATGGGTTCCAGCTTGGGGTGCAAATAATCGATCTTTTTGCGGCCGAACTTGCGGTCAATAAAGTCATCGATCATTTGCATGGGGCCGGGACGGTAAAGCGCGTTCATGGCAATAAGATCTTCGATGCGGCTGGGCTTTAATTTGCGCAGGTATTCCTGCATGCCCGAGCTTTCAAACTGGAACACGCCCACCGTACGTCCTTCACCGAACAACTGAAAAGTTTTTTCGTCATCCAGCGGTGCTTCGCTCACCTTAAATTCCTTGCCCAGGCGCTTGCTGATCATCTTTTCGGTCTTTTGAATAACCGTCAGGTTACGCAGACCCAAAAAGTCCATTTTCAACAGACCGATCTTCTCGCAGTAGCCCATCGTCCACTGCGTGGTAACATCTCCGTCCTTGTTTTTGTAAAGGGGAACGTAGTTAACGATGTCGGTCGGAGTGATGATGATGCCCGCAGCGTGCACCGAGGTGTTGCGTGCAATGCCCTCCAATGTTTGGGCGTATTGGAAAAGCTCTTTCATGCGGATGTCATCGCTTTCGGCCAATTTTTGCAATTCCGGCACTTCTTTGATGGCATCGGCCAGATGCATGGGCTTGGCACCTTTTACCGGAATCATTTTGGCGATGGCATCGGCCTGCGAAATGGGAATTTTGAGCACCCGGGCCACATCGCGGATTACACCGCGCGAGGCCATTGTACCAAAGGTGATAATTTGTGCCACGTTATTACGCCCGTACTTGGTGCGCACATATTCAATCACCTCGTCGCGCCGTTCCATGCAAAAATCGATGTCAATATCGGGCATGGTTACCCGTTCCGGATTCAAAAAACGTTCGAACAGCAAATCGTAGCGCAGGGGATCCAATTGGGTAATGCCCAGGCAATAGGCCACAATACTTCCGGCGGCAGAACCACGCCCCAATCCCACGGGAATATCGCGCTCTCGTGCGGCATTGATAAAATCTTGCACGATCAGAAAGTAGCCGGCAAAGCCCATTTGCTTGATGACACCCAGTTCGAACTCGATGCGCTCTTTGACTTTTTCGTCTAATTGCTTGTAACGCTGTTCGGCACCGCGGTACGTTAAGCGGCGCAGGTATTCATCGGCATCGATTTCGCCTTCCTCTTTGGGGATGGGAAAGGTGGGCAAATACCGCTTGCTGTAATCGATTTCCAGATCGATTTTGTCGGCAATCTCCAAAGTACGTTCCAGCACTTCGGGTTTATCCTTGAACAAGGCGTACATCTCTTCGGGCGATTTCAAATACAAATCTTCCGTGCCGTAGCGCATGCGGTTGGGGTCATCCCGGTCTTTGCCGGTTTGCAGGCAAAGCAGAATGTCGTGCGCTTCGTGATCCCCTTTTTTCAGATAGTGGTTATCGTTGGTGGCGATCACCTTTACACCCATCTCTTTGGCCAGCTCGTACACCTTGGGATATACGGCCGCCTCCTCGGGAATATGGTGTTCCTGAATCTCAAAATAGAAATCGTCGCCGAATATTTCGAGATAATCTTC
>CAYXUS010000275.1:0-8118 GCA_964468415.1 uncultured Caldithrix sp. | reverse complement strand
TATTTTACCATCGATGCCGGTCCGCAAATTAAGGTGTTGTGTCTGCCCGAAGATGAAGTGCGCGTGCGTGACATGTTGCGCTCCATCAACGGGATTGAGCGGATTGTGGTAAACAAACCGGGCAGTGGGGTGCAAATTTTGGAGCGGCAGAATGATTAATGTCACGGCTCCGGGAAAGATGATTCTTTTGGGAGAATACGCCGTGCTGGACGACGCTCCGGCGCTGGTGTGCGCCGTGGAAAAGGTAGCCATTGTTTCCATGGATGCCCTGGAAGGGCAGGAATTTCGTTTTTCTGCGCCGTCGCTGGGATTGCTCCATATCCCTTTTGTCGTAACGCCCAAGGGGCATGTGCGTTTCGATCCGGCACAGGAAGCGGAATTGGCCCCCCGTTTGCAATTGTTTGCCCGTATGTTCGAGTTTGCTTACCGGCATTTGCAGCCCAAAAAGCGTCACGGATGGTCGGTACGCATTGTTACCGATGACTTTTATTCCCGAACCTTCCACACCAAATTGGGCTTTGGTTCCAGCGCCGCCATGTGTGTGGCTTTGGTTACCGCCATGAATCGTGCATTTCGGAGCGAGTGGGAAGAAGAAGCGCTGTTCAGGCTGGCCCTGGAAGCACACCATTACGCCCAGGGTAAGGTGGGCAGCGGCATCGATGTGGCTGCCAGCTTTTTTGGCGGCTACCTTGTTTACCGCCGCGTTTATCGGGACGATCCGCCGGGCAAACTCCCCGAAAAGCTTTCTGCCTGTCCGGGGCTGTATTTTACGCCGGTTTTTACCGGAAAGAGCGCCTCCACGGCACACATGGTGCAGGGAGTAGGCCGGCTGAAAGAGAGCCATCCTGCGCAATACCAAAAATTGATGGAACATTTAAAAGAGATTAGCACCCGGGGCAGTGCTCATTTTAAAGAAGGAAACGCTGCGGCGTTTTTGCAGGATGTCAAAGAATTTTACGCAGCACTGCAGGAACTGGGCGAACGCAGCGGTGTGCCCATCATTTCCCAACCGCACCGGCGTTTAGCCGAACTGGCACAAGAGGCAGGGGTGGCCTACAAACCTTCGGGTGCGGGCGGGGGCGACATCGGAATTTTGTTTTCGGATGATGCGGAACGCCTGAGCGTGGCAGAGGCCAAAGTACGGCAGGGAGGATTCCATCCCCTGGCCCTCTCCGTGGCCCGGCAGGGCAGGCGCATTCTTACCGATTAAAAATCTTTTTAATTTTCTTCAGAATTCCTTAATTTACCGGCAAATACGAAACATTACCCGAAAAAATCAAGCCGTAAAATACACCGTGTCCCGCGCGCTGGCGCAGAAGTCTTAACATTTGGCGCTGGCGCAAACAGAAGACGCGGAAGATTGTTTTGCGGCAAAACGTTTAATGAAAAGCAGGTACCATGTTATGCCAAGTTCAAGAATCGCCAATTTTTACAAATTAAGCATTCAGGAACGATTACGCATTTTACACGAACGGCACATCATTAGCGATGCCGATTATCATTTGCTTAAAAACGGGAATCATTTGTTACGCAGCGAAGAATCCAACCGCATGATCGAAAACGTCATCGGCGTTTTCGGCCTGCCGATGGGCCTGGGATTGAATTTTTTAATCAACGGCAAAGATTACATTGTGCCCATGGTAGTGGAAGAGCCTTCGATTGTGGCGGCCGTAAGTTCCGCGGCCAAAGTGGTGCGTCAGGCCGGAGGATTTGAAAGTGAGTACACCGGCCCCATTCTGATCGGTCAGGTGCAGGTGGTTGGCGTCAAAAATCCTTCTTCGGCCAAGCAGGCCATTTTGCAAAACAAAGAAGAAATTCTGAATTTGGCCAATAGTCTGCATCCTAAAATGGTAGCCCGGGGCGGTGGTGCACGCGATCTGGAAGTACGCATTTTGTCGGGGGCCTCACATCGTGGCGACATGGTAATCGTGCACTTGCTGGTGGACACGCGCGATGCGATGGGGGCCAATCTGGTAAACAGCATGTGCGAAGGCGTGGCCAGCCTGATCGAAAAGATTACCGGGGGCGAAGTTTTCCTGCGCATTTTGTCCAACCTGGCCGACCGTTCACTGGTACGCGCTCGTTGCCGCATTCCGGTAAAATTGCTGGAAGGCAAAGGTTACAGCGGTGAGCAAGTACGCGATGGCATTATTCTGGCCTATGAATTTGCGGCAGCCGATCCTTACCGGGCAACCACCCACAACAAAGGCATTATGAATGGCATCGATCCGGTGGTGATTGCCACCGGAAATGACTGGCGGGCCATTGAGGCGGCGGCGCATGCTTACGCTGCCCGCAGCGGGCGTTACACCTCGCTTACCCGCTGGGAAAAGGCGGAAAACGGCGATCTGTTAGGCTTTATCGAAGTGCCCATTCGCATTGGTATTGTGGGCGGGCCGGTAGAAAGCAATCCCACTGTAGCCATTGCGCTGCATATTTTGAATATTCAATCGGCCGGAGAACTGGCCCAGGTGCTGGGGGCTGTGGGGCTGGCACAGAATTTTTCCGCTTTGCGCGCCCTGGCCACCGAAGGCATTCAACGCGGGCACATGAGTCTGCACGCACGCAGCGTGGCGATGGCGGCAGGGGCCACGCCCGAAATTTTTGAAACCGTAGTGGAAAAGCTGATTGAGTCGAATGAAATCAAAATCTGGAAAGCCAAAGAAATCATCGATCAGTTGGCCAGCAATGAGGAAAAAACCACCACCGATTTGTACCTCTCTTCTTCCCAGGAAGACATTCCCACCGGCCACGGCAAGGTAATTCTTTTGGGAGAACATGCCGTGGTTTATGGGGCGCATGCCATTGCCGCTCCCATTCCTCTGGCCATGCAGGCCGTGGTTTCCGACAGCGAAGAAGAGGGAATTCATTTACTGATTTCGCGCTGGGGCGTGGAAGAACGTTTGCAAAAAGGCAAGGAATACAAGCATTCCATTTTCAAATCGTTGCATTTGATTCTGAGCGAATTGGGACTGGACAAAGAGAACATTAAGCTGGAAGTGTTCCCGCACGTGCCCAGAGCAATGGGGCTGGGAGGTTCGGCCTCGCTGGCGGTAGCGATTATTCGCGCCCTTTCGCAAAAATTCCATCTCAATTTGTCCGATGCCGAAATTTCGCAGTTGGCCTTTAAATCGGAGCAAATTGTGCACGGCACGGCCTCGGGCATTGATAACACTTTGGCTACTTACGGCAAATTTTTGTTGTACCGCAAGGGCGATCCGCCTTTAATCGAAGAAATTCACGTGCCGCGCCCCATTCGCATTGTGATTGGCTTAACCTGGGCCGAAAGTTTGACGGCCAAAATGGTTTCACGGGTGCGCCAGGCCTGGGAAAACAATAAGCGGTTGTACAACCACATTTTCAAAGAAATTGACAAATTGGTTTTGCAAGCGGTCAAAGCCATTGAACAATACGATTTGGAACAATTGGGCCAGCTTATGAATATTAATCAGGGATTGCTCAATGCGTTGCAGGTGTCTGGCCATGAAATTGAAGAACTGGTAGAAATTGCACGCAACCACGGAGCCCTGGGAGCCAAACTGACCGGTGGCGGTGGCGGCGGTGCCGTGATTGCCTTGTGCCCGGAAAATGCGGAAAAAGTGGCTCTGGCCATTCGCAATGCCGGCTACCGGGCCTACATTACCGATCTGAAATAGTTAAAATCAACAAAATGCGGGGAGTTATGAACAACGATCAAATCGTTTCTTTTGACGATGAAAAATTAATTCTGGTCGATTCCGATGACAATGTGCTGGGCTACGAAACCAAAGATGCCTGTCACAGGGGCGATGGGCTTCTGCATCGCGCCTTTTCCATTTTTATTTTCAATTCGAAGAATGAACTGTTGCTTCAGCAACGCAGTAAAGACAAACGCCTGTGGGGCTTGTATTGGTCGAACACCTGTTGCAGCCATCCGCGCAAGGGCGAAACCTACGAGCAGGCCACGGTGCGTCGTTTGCAGGAAGAACTGGGGCTCAAAGCGCCGTTGAAATTCCTGTTCAAATTTCAATATCAGGCGCGCTTCGGCGATGTGGGTTCGGAGAATGAAGTGTGCTCGGTGTACGTGGGCAAAAGCGACACGCCTCCGCAACCCAATCCCAATGAAATTGCCGACTGGAAATATGTTTCGGCCGAAGCACTCGAAGAAGAAATGCGGGCCCACCCTGAACGGTTTACTCCGTGGTTCAAAATGGAATGGGAACGCATCCGCCGGGAATATTGGGATGAAATCGTAAACATGAAGGCATAGGTAGGGGTTAAAATTTGTTCCGAATACTCCGAAAATAGAATTGGGTCTCAAAAAAGAGGGAAGGCGAAAATGCAGGCACGTCCGATCAAAAACGTGGGCTTTATTTCGACGCGCATTGCCGGTACCGATGGCGTTTCGCTGGAAATTAACAAGTGGGCCGAAATTCTGGAACGCAACCGCTACGATTGCTTCTATTTTGCCGGAGAGTTGTCCAAACCTAAATCGCGTTCGTATCTGGTCGAAGAAGCATTCTTCGAACATCCCGACATTCTGGAAATTACCGAGTCGGTGTTCGGCGTGCGCAAGCGAACGCCCGAGCTTACCGCCAAAATTCACAAAATTAAAGACAAACTAAAAGAAGCACTTTACCGTTTTATTCGCAAATACGACATCGACCTGCTCATCCCCGAGAACGCATTGACTATCCCCATGAACATTCCGTTAGGCCTGGCTATTACCGAAGTGATTAACGAAACGGCCATCCCTACCATTGCCCATCACCACGATTTTTACTGGGAGCGCGACCGCTATCTGGTAAATGCCTGCCAGGATTATTTGAACATGGCCTTTCCTCCCGATCATCCCAGCATCCGCCATGTGGTCATCAATTCCATTGCTTCCAAGGAATTGAGCTACCGTACCGGCATTTCCAATACCATTATTCCCAATGTGCTGGATTTTGAGGTGGAACCCGATCTGGAAGTGAAGAAAAATTGTCATTTGCGGGAAATTATCGGGTTGGGCGAGAACGACTATTTCATTTTGCAGCCCACACGCATCGTGCCACGGAAATGGATCGAACGCTCCATCGAAATTGTCAATTACATGAATTTGAAGAATCCCACGCTGGTTATTTCGCATTCGGCCGGAGACGAAGGCGAAGAATACTACCAGAAAATTGTGGAGTATGCCGACAAATTAAAAGTGCGACTGGTGCTCATCGATCATTTGATTGGGGACAACAAGCGCAGCGGCGGCAAGGCGTACACCATTGCCGACGCCTACCAGTGTGCCGATTTGGTCACCTACCCCAGCGGTTACGAAGGCTTTGGCAATGCCTTTCTGGAGGCCATCTATTACCAGCGGCCCATTGTTGTGAACCGCTATTCCATTTACAAGGTCGACATCGAACCCAAGGGATTTGATGTGATTACCATTGACGGGTTTGCCACACGCCGTTGTATTACCAAAATCAAGCGTGTGCTCAAAGACGAAGAACTGCGCGAGAAGATGGTCAAGAAAAACTTTGAATTGGGCAAAAAATATTTCTCCTACGAGGTTGCCGAACGTAAATTGCTGTACCTGATCGGTACGCTGGAAAATTAGGGGAACACATGCATTACAACATTGCGTTGTTACACTATTCCTGTCCGCCGGTGGTTGGCGGGGTCGAAGAAATTATTCGCCAGCAGGCTTCGCTGTTTTACCGGTACCACCATCCGGTTAAAATTTTGGCCGGCATGGGCGACTACTTCCACAACGGTATCGAGATTGAAATCCATCCGTTATTTTCTTCCAAACACAAAGAAATTTCGCGCCTGCAAAAAGAGCCGCAAAAACACCGGGAAGCACTGCATTTGTATGCCGATACGATTTTTGAAATTTTAAAAGATTCCTTGCACGATTTTGATGTGTTAATTGCCCACAATGTGTTGAGCATGCCTTACAATTTGCCTTTAACTTTGGCGTTGCATCGTCTGGCCAACACGCATGTTATTAAGGTGATTAGCTGGAACCATGATTCACCGTTTTTTTACCCGACTTATCCGCAGTATTTGAATGGGGAAGCGTTCCGCATTTTAAAAGAACGCAACCCGCACATTCACTACGTAACCATTTCCGAGAGCCGGGTAAAAGAATTCAGTGCTTTGTACGGTGTTGAGCCCTCGGCCATTACGTTTATTCCCAACGGAATCGATCCCATTCGCTTTTTCCGGCTGGATGGCCAGACGGTTCGGCTGATTCAGGAAGAAAATTTGTTCATGGCCGATTTGATTTTGGTGCAGCCTTCGCGTTTGCATCCCCGTAAAAACATCGAACTGTCCATTTCGGTGCTGCATGCTTTAAGGCAAATGGGCAAAGATGCCCGTTTTTTGTTGACCGGAGCGTTTGATCCGCATGAACGCAAAACCGTGCAATATTTTAACAAGCTTATCCGCATGGCCGAAGATCTGGGGGTGCGGAAGAATTTAATAATGGTAGCCGATTACACGTTTAAGAGCGGAGAAAAACTACCGGCCAGTCGCGTAGTCATGCACGATTTGTATTTGATTTCGGACATGTTATTTTTGCCCAGCAAGCAAGAAGGCTTTGGCATTCCATTGTTGGAAGCCGGCATGATTAAATTGCCCATCGCCTGTTCCGATATTCCTCCTTTTCGTTCTATTGCCGGCGACCATGCTTTGTATTTTGATTTGGACGAGGCGCCACAGCGTATCGCGGAACGAATAGTGCGTTTTGTCGAAGAAAATCCTCCGGCGCGCTGGTTCCGCCGGGTAATGAACAATTACGTGTGGGACAACATTTACCACCGGGAAATTTTGCCTTATTTGAACAAGGTGTTAAAATAGGCGGGTACTTTTACGAACAAACGGGGAATAAACATGCTCCGAAAAAACAAACGTTGGTGGGCGATCTCTTCCGTAACGGCAATTTTCGTTCTTTGGGGACTGTTCGCAAGCGCCTGCCAATCAACCGACGACGATCTTTCCATTAAACCCAGTTTAACCAAGCCCAAACCTTCCGGCAAAATTTACTTTTCTCTGACCAATGTAGATTCGGTTTATTATCTCGATGCCGATCGTCAGGAGTTTGGACGATTCCCGTTGACCATTGACCATCTTTGGGATTTTGATGTTTCGAAAGACGGGAATTGGCTGCTGGTGCTCCACGGTCAGCAAATCGATCGAATTAATCTTTTGAAGTTCCGCATTGATTACAGTGTACATTTGAAGCTGCCGCCCATAGGTAAACTGACTTGTGAAAAAAAAGGAAGTGTTGCATTGTACGAAACCACCCAAAACGCACAAAAGCGCATTGCCATTGTGTATGTTGAATCGGGGGATAATTTTTTACTGAAAAGTAAAGGGGATCTTTCTGCCTATGCGCCTTTAATACAGCCTTCGGGAGGGGCTTTTGCCTGGACGCAAAACGACGGTTTGTACTATTCCAAAATTGGGCAGCAATCAATTTTTAAGCTTTCGGATGCGCCTTTGATTTCTCTTGATTTTTCGCCCAGTGGAAATTATCTGAGCAGCGGAGGCGAAATTTTCGATTTGTACGCATTGTCCAAATATCCCGGCGAACATGGGGGCAAGCTAAAGTTTATTGATGATTACAACCTTATTCAGCAAAAGCCGATCCATTCCGATTCGTTGCAGCGCATTAATATTTCGGGCACGGCACGTGTTTCCCTTTTTCAAACACATTTGCCCATTGTCGATTTTGTGATATCCGACGGGCAGCGTTTTGTACTGGCCGTTTCGCAGGATGACGATCGGTTGCTATTTGATGCCTACGATTTTGTGGATCGGGAAAAGGAATTTCATCTAATCTTTCCTACCCGGCAGGGCCAGTTAAAAAAGCTGCTCTGGCCCATGCGTCCGGCCTCCTTAACGGGTAATGACTAATTTCTCGATTTTTTCCTTTTTGTCTTTGCCCTCGCGCAGAATGATTTTGTACAAATAAATTCCGTTGGCTACCGGGTCGCCATCGCGGTCGGTACCGTCCCAAACGATTTCATCGTTGTAGCCTACCTTGCTAACCCCGTGTAATTCCTGAATGATGCGCCCCGTAACCGTGTAAATTTTGATGGTCACATCGGCTCCGTCGGCATTGGTTTGAAAGGTAAAACGCGTGTTGTTCTTGAA
>CAYXUS010000274.1:0-7342 GCA_964468415.1 uncultured Caldithrix sp. | reverse complement strand
CACCAAAATGCCGTTAAACCACTGCAAAATTTGTTCGATTTCGTGCCGCGGAAAGGCATTGCCCGTGGGATTATTGGGCGAGCACAAAAACATGAGCTTGACCGGCGGGCGCAACGCCTGCTTTAAAGCCGGCAAATCCAGTTGAAAATCCGGCGTAAGCGGTACGTTCGTCACCGGCACGTCGTTAATTTGCGCGCACACTTCGTACATGCCGTAGGTGGGCGGAGTAAGCAACACGTGATCTTGCTGCGGTCGGCAAAACACGCGGAACAACAAATCGATGGCTTCGTCACTGCCGTTACCCAGAAAAATTTGTTCTTCGGGCAAATTGAAAAGGCGCCCGACTTTTGCTTTCAATGCTTTCTGATGCGGATCGGGATAGCGGTGAAAGTTTTCCGCAGATTCCAACGGTGCCCCGTAAGCGTTTTCGTTGGCATCCAGAAAAATTTTAGCCTGTCCGCCGAATTCGTCCCGTGCCGAGGAATAGGGCCGCAATTCCAGAATGTTTTTGCGCGCCAAAGCCAATATGTCAACCATTGTTTTTACTTCCTCGTGTTTCATTGGCCAAAACGTCCAAACGTACCTTAACCGCCTGCCTGTGCGCCTCCAGCCCTTCGGCCTGTGCCAGTTCCATGATGGTCGTTCCCAAATTGCGCAATCCGTTCGCTGAAATACGCTGAAAAGAAGTAACCTTCATAAAACTTTCCAGCGAAACACCGCTGTAGCTAAAGGCGTAGCCGTTGGTGGGCAGCGTGTGGTTCGTTCCCGAGGCGTAATCTCCGGCCGATTCCGGCGTCCAAGGACCGATAAACACCGAACCGGCATTAACGACCTTTCCGGCCAACAGTTCGGCATCTTCGCTGGCCAAAATCAAATGTTCCGGCGCGTAGGCATTACTCAGTTCCATGGCCTGCTGTGTATTTTCCATGAGAATAATGCACGAATGCTCCAACGCGGCGCGCGCTGTTTTGGCCCGGGGAAGATTTTGCAATTGTGCTTCCAGGGCCTGCCGCACCGCTTCGACCAATGCTTCATCGGTTAACACGAGCATCACCTGACTGTCAAATCCGTGTTCGGCCTGCGAAAGCAAATCGGCGGCCAAAAAATCCGCTCTGGCGCTGGCATCGGCAATAATCAGCACCTCCGAGGGTCCGGCCGGTAAATCGATGGCCACCCCATCCAGACTTACCACCTGTTTGGCCATGGTTACGTAGCGATTGCCCGGGCCAAAGATTTTGTGCACCGCCGGAATGGTTTCCGTGCCGTAAGCCAGGGCGGCCACGGCCTGCGCTCCCCCGGCCTTGAAAATTTGCCTGATGCCCAGTTGCTTGGCAATGTACAAAATCGTAGGATCGACATTGCCCTCTTTATTGGGCGGTGTGCAAACCACAATGTGCGGACAACCGGCAATTTGCGCCGGAACGGCCAGCATCAAAAAGGTGGAAAGCAAAGGCGCCGTTCCCCCGGGAATGTACAACCCCACTTTTTGAATAGGAATGGCCTTGCGCCAACACCACACCCCGGCTGTGGTTTCCACCATCACTTCCACCGGCTTTTGGCCTTTGTGAAAGCGGGCGATATTTTGGCGCGCCGTTTCGATGGCGTCTTTCAGTTTTAAAGGAATATCATCCGCGGTCTTCCATTCATCTTCGCTCACCTGCAACGATTCCAACTCTACCTTATCGTAATGGCGGGCAAAATCGATGAGCGTGCGGTCTCCTTTGGTTTTAACATTTTCGATAATCGTTTCCACTTTGCGACGCAATTCGCCCCAATCCTGTTGCGGTCTTTGCAAAATTTGCGGCCACGTGTCCGGAGAAGGGTATCTGATAATTTCCATTTTTACCTCACATTATCATTTTTTCGATGGGAATCACCAAAATGCCCTGCGCGCCGTTTTCCTTGAGCTTTTCGATTACTTCCCAAAAGTCGTCTTCTTTAATGACCGAATGCACCGAGCTCCAGCCTTCCATTGCCAAGGGCATGACCGTAGGGCTTTTCATGCCGGGCAAAATTTCGGAAATTTTGGCAATGCTTTCATTAGGCGCATTGAGCAAAATGTATTTGTAGCTGGCTGCCCGTTGCGCCGCCCGAATGCGAAAGATCAGTTTCCCCAGCAGCTCAGCAGCCTTTTGCGGCAAAGAAGGGCTGGTGATTAAAACCGCTTCGGATTTCATGACGGTGTGCACTTCTTTTAAACCGTTACTCAACAGCGTACTGCCGGTGCTGACAATATCGAAGATCAAATCGGCCAGCCCAATGGACGGCGCAATTTCCACCGAGCCGTTAATTTCATGAATTTCGGCTTGAATGGCGTTTTCCTGTAAAAATTCCCGCAAAATATTGGGAAACGAAGTGGCAATTTTACGGCCGTTCAGATCGGCAAGGGATTGAAACGACATGGCTTTGGGCACGGCCAAACTCAAGCGACAGCGGGCAAAACCCAATTTGTGTGCAATCTGCACGTCCCGTTTTTTCTCCTTGACCACGTTCTCTCCCACTACCCCGGCATGCGCGATGCCGTCGGCTACGCATTCGGGGATATCGTCATCCCGTAAAAAAAGGATTTCCAGGGGAAAATTGGTAGCCACGGCTTTCAGCTTTTCTTTGCCGCCGTTTTGAAAATTGATGCCGCATTCCCGCAGCAAGTCCATGGTCTTTTCGCTCAATCGTCCCGATTTTTGCACTGCTAAGGTTAACATAAACACGCTTCCTTGTTTGCTGAGTTCTGTTTTACAATAAAAAACCCGATTCGCAATGAACCGGGTTATTGTAAGATTATTTATTTCACGAATCCACGGGCTTCATTGCGCACCTGTACGCTTTGGGTTCATCACAACGTGATGCTGATGCATAGGATGGCAATGCCCGTTTGCGTAAATCATTTTGTTTACCTTTTCGTTTTCATTTTGAGCGAATGTACGTAAAATGAATAAATATGTCAAATTGTTTTTAAACTTTCAAACCACAGACACGGCGGCCGTCTTTCTTCACAGGCAAAAAGTCGATTTGTCAGCCGTGCCCGGCATGACGCTGATTTATTTTGGGGACCATTATTTTGAGCGTCTTTTTTCCGTATGGAAGTGCATTAAACGATTTTAATTCTGTTGGATTAATGGTCTTCTAAATGGGATTGCTTTTTGTACTCTTTTTTTATCTGCCGTACCTTTTATTTCAACAAGGCATCCTGAGAATCGCATTCTGTGATTTACCCTGACCGCTCATAACTGGAAATTTTAACTAAAACTCAAATTTTGAAAACGATTTTAATAGTTTCAATGGTTTTTTAACATGAAATTACTTACATTTAATTGGTATACAAAAAAGGAAACACATGATGTCTTCTGCGACGCCAACTCAGCCAATACCGTGCGTTGCAACGATTTTTACACCCCATTCGGGATAAGTGGTGTAAAAACACTTACACTTTTTTTAAAGTATCGGGTATGAAACGAAACATCCAAATATTCCTGATTGTTTTCCTGCTCATTCCTTTAAAATCCCGGCCGTTGAATTGGGAACAATTGCCCAAGGCGGAACGGGCCGAAATTTATGCCCCGTATCTGGACGCTCTGGAAGACTCCCTGGACATCTCCCCGGTTACAGCAAGGCGCTATTTACGATCGCTGGAAACTGTGCTGGAGACTTTTCCCGAATCCGATGAATACCGGCAATTGTTGTTTCTGAAAGGTCAATATTTTTATGCGCTGGGCGAATTTCAGCAGGCATTGCAAGCCTATTTAAAAGCTGCCCGCCACGCCGAAGGTGCCAAACATAGCGCAGACTATCTTCGGGCCATGAACAACGTGGCCACGGTTTATGCCCGAATGGAACGCTACAACGAGTCCAACCAGATTTATCATCAGCTTATTCCCATAGCCGACAGGGAAAACGACGTTCAGCGGCGTCTGATCATCTTTCTTAATATGGGCAATAATTTCCTCTCCCTGGGGGAATTGGATTCTGCTGCTAATTACTATCAGCGCGCCCTTCCTCTGACCCATTCCGGTTCTTTTTATCGGGCGGCTGTTGAGGTCAATCTGGCTCGACTCAAACTCCAGCAGGGAAACTACTCCGCTGCCAGAAGTCTGGCCCGGCGCAGCGCTGCTTATGCCGATTCAGTACAAAATATGGAACTTTACCTGGAAAGTCTGGCTAACATCGTAAACAGTTACAAAGAAGAAAAACGCTTCAACACTGCCCTACCTCTGGCCCACCAAATGGAAACGTTGGCCCGTCAACACCGGCTAAGATTACAGTTAAAGGATATTTACATTAATCTGGCAGAAATTTATCAGGCACGGCGGCAATTCCGCCTGGCAATCCACTATTTCCGCCGTTATGATGCACTCAAAGATTCACTTTACAACGAATCGTTTACACGGCAGTTGAATGAATTGCGCATCAGGTATGAAACCGAGCAAAAAGAACGGGAGCTGGCTTATAAAGAAAAAATCATCCGCCAAAAGGAAAAGGAACTCCGGTTATTACTACTTGGCGTAATCATAATATCCATCCTGATGGTGTGGGGATTCTGGTTATACCGAAAAAAGCATCAGGCTTACCAGATGCTGGTTCAAAAAAGTCTGCAATGGAGTCAGGAACCATATCCAGAGTCCCGCAAAACCTCCGAAACGGTCGTCGAAACGTTGCCGCTGGATCCGGAAAAAATTCAGGAAGTAGTAGCACAAATAGAAAAATACTTGATCGGTGAAAAATGGTTTATGGAAGCGGATCTAACCATCGAAAAACTTTCCAGTCGTCTGGGAATCCATTCCCGCTATCTGTCCCGCATTATTAATGAACAGTACCGTTCCAATTTTCCCAATTTCATTAACAGTTTACGCATTAAAGAAGCGATTAAATTATTCGCTCAGGAACCCTATTCCAATTACTCCATCCAGGGCATCGGAGAGACAGTGGGATTTAAATCCAAATCTTCCTTTATCGCCGCCTTTAAAAAGAATACTGGGGTGACACCAGGCTACTTTCGGAAGCAAGTTAAAAACGACAGGAATAATTAACATTTGGTGTCTGATCAGGTTTTCTGGCTCGATTCTTTTTTTACTCCTCAAGCGCCGGTTTGGTATTTCCCAGACATATTCCTGTAATTTCCATCAATAGGTTTGAACGAAGAGGCCTCTTACACATCGATGGTTACCGACTAGTACCCAAACCCATTCTTTGTGAAGTAAGCCTTCACAGCCCCGTAAACGTACAATAAGCCGTTCGCCCTCTCCTCCATTTCATCTAAAAGCTGTACGAATTTCCGAAATCCGAACCGCAGGGACGTCAAGTCAATCCCTGAAATAACGTAAATAAGGGACATAATGGAAATATTTTATGATCAGGAGGAAAATTATGCGCACCCGGTTTCAAGTACTTATTATTTTTGTGCTTTTTTTATTGTTTGTTTTTGGTGGAAATTATGACAAGACCTTCGCAGGCAACACTTCTCCTTCTTTAATGGCTAACGATGCCGTTTTACAAGAAATTGGCCGCTGGCCGGATGGCATTTGCACGGTTGCCATTACCGATGGAGACACCTTACTATTTACGGGTAATGGCAGCGCTGTGGACATCTTGAGCACGGCTCAATTAAATTTCTGGCACCTTATTAGTCGCATTAATTTGCCCTCACTGCCGGTGGACTTGGCTTATCGGGATGGTTGGCTGTACGTATTAACGAATAACAATGGGCTTCTGATTTACAATGTCAAGGAAGCTTCCCAACCGGTAAAATACGGAAATTACGATATTGGTGATGTTCCCTATGCCGTGGGGATTCATTATCCCTATGTCTTTATTACCTATCAGGACTATGGACTTTCGATCGTTCAGGTGCAGAATCCCGATAAACCAACCGAAGCCGCTTCTTACAGTATTGGCGGCGAGGCTAAAGGTATGTGGCTTACGGACACCCTGGCTTTTATTACCCGGGGCTGGAATGGCCTGATTATTTTCAATATTAGCGATCCGACTCAACCTGCATTTTTAGGAGAAATTGACACCTACGACGAAGCCTATGACGTGTATGTTCAAAATGGGTATGCTTATGTGGCCGATTTAACCGGAATAGAAGTCATCGATGTGAGCAAGCCAACTGCACCCACGGCCGTTAAACGCCTGTGGCTGGATGGCTGGCCGGTCACGCTTACAGGTAATGGACTCGACCGTCTGTATGTCGGTGCTCTTGAAGGGGGGATAAAGGAAGTAGAAATTTCTAATCCGGCAGACCCCCATTTTGTGCGAGATTACAAAGCCTGGGCCTGGGACGTTTGGCTACAGCAGAACCGCCTTTACGTTGCCGGATATAATCAGGGTCTCCACGTTCTGTCCATCGCCAATCTCGATACCATTTCTTATATTGCCAACTATTCCACAGCTTACAGCACTCAAGATATGACCGTAAACGGGCGCTATATGTATGTGGCTAACTGGAAAAACGGTTTATACGTGGTTGATCTTCAGGCCTCCCCTTATCCTAAAACAGTAGGGCGTTGGAACTCGTATGATGCCAGTGTTTCAGTAGCGGTAGACGAGCAAACGGAAATCGTTTATCTGGCTGACCAGGCTGGGTTTTTACGCCAGATTGATGTCAGCAATCCGACCGATCCCCGGGAAATTGGATTCTTTGATTTTGGCCAGCAAATACAAAGTCATCATGTCTTAGTGAGCGAACGTTACGTTTATTCCTCAGCCGGTTACAACGGCTGGTACGCAATCAATAAGCACGGCAGGGGGGAATTGCACGCCGTGATGTTCTGGTCAGCCCCGGAAACATTTGTGTACGCATCCTGTGTAATCCGGGACACGCTGGCACTGATTGCCGGTGGTGATAAAGGATTATTTATTTTAAACATTGCCGATACAGCCCAGGTAATCCAGTTGGCTCAATATAAAGAAGATGACATTTCCGTTAGCGCCGTGTGCGCATCGAATGATTACGCTTTCATCAACAACGGTGATTATCTTTACGTTTTAGACATTCACGATCCGACCAATCCTCAAAAAGTAGGCGAATATGATACCGGTAATACAATTCTTGATATTCAAGTACAAAATAACAGAGTTTATCTGGCCAATAGTTATAACGGCGTACTGGTACTGGATGTTAATGATCCAGCGAATCCTGCTTTTGTTGCCCGTTTCAACAAAGTAGGCGATGTGGTAAGAAGCATTTTTCTGACAGGCGATACTATTTTTGCAGCCGGAGGAAAGGGCGGCGTGTATTTGCTTAAAAACCCCGTAACCGGAATAAACGCTTCTCCAACTGCCATTAGCCGAACCTATCACCTGTTGCCCAATTTCCCGAACCCGTTTAACCCGACCACGGTCATTC
>CAYXUS010000273.1:0-5514 GCA_964468415.1 uncultured Caldithrix sp. | reverse complement strand
TTTAGGTTGTTGCTTGGCTTGAGGATGAATGAAAAATGAAAAATGAAAAAGGAAAAAAGGCGTTGGTTGCCCGCCCGGGAGGGAATTATCGGTAGGATGCCCTGGCAAAAATTACGAATTACGAATTTAGGCCACTGATCTGCACAGATTGGCACTGATTCCCCTTTCCCCTTACACCCTTAACCCTTTCCCCGGCCACCGGAGCCCACCGAAGAAGCACCGAATAACCGTTATGTTAAAAATCAAGTAAAAATCTAATTTTTTTTTAATTTTAAGCAGACGCATCCTTTCTTTTTTGTTCATCTTAAAAACAAATTTAATCCAAGTTTTCTTTAATAATTAAATATCCGATCAAACTGTCATTAGTGGTCTTTACTATTTATGTAAAGCCACAAGGTGTTTGTTATTGGTAATAAATGCGCAGCCGCAGTCTATTAAAAGCAATTTACAGTTTTCTGCAAATGCAGGTTAAAAAAGCGGTCTGCGCAAAACGAGATCGGTTCTTTCTAAAACTTTTCTATACCATTCTCCCTAATTGATATTCTTTTTGATTAATCCAAACACTTCGCATTCTGTTTAATAGTTTCCTGGCTATTTTGATGATCGCTTTTTGATTGGGCATTCTTTTCACATAGTTCATGTAACTGGACGTTAAGGCCGGATCATTTTTTACAGCTACCCAGGCAGATTCAATAATTCTGAATTTTAAAAGCTTATTCTGACGATGATTGAGTCCTTGGACTCGGGTTTTATTACCAGACGATTTAATTGATGGAATTAAGCCTACATAAGAAGCTAACTTATTCTGATTAGCAAAACGATGAATATCCATTATTTCTCCATAAAAAGTAAAGGCTGTTATTAATCCAATCCCTGGAATAGTACGTAATAGTTTAATCACTTCATGATCACCATAGCTTTTTCTTATTAACTTTAAAGTGGCTAAAATCTCTTTCCGTTTGGCTTGCATATTTTTGATTAACTGAGCCAGATAATAACGATCTCCTTCATTCTCTAATTCCAGCTTCTCTAACCAATTAATTAATCGATTAGACCATCGACTACCAACTTCAATAGGAATGTCAACTCCCAGGTAATTTAAAAATGATTTAATACGTAGTTTTATTTTTTTGTTCTCATTACTCTGTAGTGCGTACAGTCTTGATAATTGACGTGTAGCGCTTTGGTTAGCAGTAGGCACATAAATCGCTTCGAGCGAATTGTTTTCTAACTCCCTGGCTAATTTACGCGAATCAATGCTATCATCTTTGTAACTCTTTTCTTTATTGCTAATGGGTACATCACCAGGGCTGACAACTATGTTCCTGATGCCTAATTCGGTCAATTGATAGTGAAGCCAATAACCACTAAATCCCGCTTCATAAACAGAGAAATAGTGTCCGCCCGGATAATTCTTTTTCAAAAACTTCTCGAGCTTTTTGGTGTTTGGCTCCATGGTAAATGTTTTTAATTGCATCCCATTTGACCTAAGCGTGACTGTCCAACTCTTTTTATGTACATCAATTCCAATAAAAAAAATTTGTCCATCAAAATTTAACTTATTACTTTGTCTTAGCAAATTCATTTTGGCATCCTTTCTTGGTTATTTTAACATTCGTTTAAATTTTGTACTCTAAAAATAAGAAAGGATGCCTTCTTTTCAAACAACAACCGTTACTGCTTTTTTCCTTTTCTGGCGTTAATTAATTAATTTTTACTTTTTTGAACTTGTCAAGGTCTTCCTTGATTAAGTGGCTTCTTTCGGCACCTTGACAAGTTCAAAAAAGTTAATAGCTTCTTTAAAAGCCAGAAAAGGATATATTTCCAGCTGCACACCTTAGGTTGAACTGACTTTTAAACATAACACCTATTCAACCATTCAACCAAACCAGTTACCCAATTCCGCTCCCCCGCTCTACCCCTTAAATCGCCGAATATCGATATTGTACTTGCGAATTTTGTAACCGATCACCCGTTCAGTGGTGTTCAGTAAGCGTGCCGCGCGGGCAATGGTGCCCCGGCTCGACTTGAGCGCATCCTGGATCAAATCTTTTTCATAGGCCGCCACGGCCTGCTCCAACGACATCTGCGGAATGGTGTTGCTGCTTTCCGCCGTTTGCAACGTGGGCGGCAAATGGTAACTGTGAATCACCTGATCTTCGCAGACCAGCACGGCCCGCTCGATGCAGTTTTCCAGCTCGCGCACATTGCCCGGCCAGTGGTAACGCATCAGCATGTCGATAGCCGGTGTGGAAATGCGTCGGATGGCCTTGCCGTGCTTGCGATTGTACTTAAGCAGAAAATGATCGGCCAGAAGCAAAATGTCGGTTTTACGTTCGCGCAAGGGCGGCAAATAAATGGTAAAAACGTTCAGACGATAGTACAAATCCTCGCGAAACTTACCTTCTTGCATCAAGCGTTCCAGGTTAGAATTGGTGGCTGCAATCACCCGCACATTCACCTTTAACGTCTCCGTTCCGCCCACGCGTTCAAATTCCTGTTCCTGTAAAACGCGCAGCAGTTTTACCTGCGTCATGGGACTCAACTCACCGATCTCATCCAGAAAAATCGTTCCTCCGTCGGCCAGTTCAAACCGCCCTTTTTTGCGCGAAACCGCCCCGGTAAACGCTCCCTTCTCGTAGCCAAAAAACTCCGATTCGATCAGCGTTTCGGGAATGGCCCCGCAATTGACGCGGATGAACGGTTTACTGGCCCGCAAAGAGTTGTAATGAATAGCCTGCGCGATGAGCTCTTTGCCCGTACCGCTTTCACCGCGAATGAGTACGGTAGTGTCCGCACGCGCCACCTGCGCCACCCGTTCGAACACATCCTGCATGGCATGGCTGTTACCGATGATGTTGCTCAGGCTGAATTTTTGCTTAAGCTGATCGTGCAGGCGCTCACGCTCGTGCAAAATGCGCTCGCGCTCCAAAACCAGCAAGCGATTCAAACGAATGGGCTGCACCAAAGCGGAGGCAACCAGATTGAAAAACTTTAAGGTGTTGTTTAAATCGCGGCTGGCACTGTAGCGAAAAATAACGGTCAGCACACCCAACAAGCGGTAATCACTGATGATGGGTACCCCGATGTAAGAGAGCTCCTTGTCCTTTTTCGGATCCCATCCTTTTAAACGATTCTGAAAAAGCGGTTCCTTGCTCACCTTCGGCACCACAATGGCCTGTTTTGTTTCGGCGACCCGACCGGTAAGGCCTTCGCCCAGACGGTAATGCTGGTTGCTGACCTGAATCGGGAACCCGACCGCAGCCCCAATGTACAAATGTTGCTTTTCTTCGTCCAGTAAAAAAACCGCACCCGATTTTACCCGAAACGACTGCACCAGAATGTGCAATGCCCCGTTCAACGACTCGCTAATATTCAGGGTACGGCTTACCGCATTGTTAATTTGTTGTAAAATATTTAACTTACGCACCAGAGAATCGTTTTGACGTTTTAATGAGTGTGTGTTCATGAACAAGCAATCCTACAATTTTGTATTTTTAAAACCCGAAATCTACAAAATTGTCGGATCAGATTCAAATCACAAACCAACCATCCTTACACAAAAGAGAAACTTTACCCACCAGACCGATAATTCATCTGTTTTAGGGAAATTCGCAAAACCCATTTTCGACAACGGATCATTTTCGCTGCGATTTACGCAGCCTGAAGATCCACCGTCTTTCACCATTTACTACAATTTTGTCGTATTAATATTATTTAACTACATTTTTGTTGGATTTTGTTTTCTCTAATTCCGTTTTTCAAGTTGTGGATTTTCCATTTATCTTACAATAAAAACAGCCGATTATGAGTTTTGGTTTTTGCCCGTTCAATTTTGGCACAGAATGTGCTAAATAGAATACTTATTTTGAAAACGACGGATCAAAAATAAAATCAAGGAGAAAATGATCATGAGTTCTGCAGAAATGCGTCACGAAATTTTAAAAGAAATTGCTCAGGAAACTTTAGATAAACTACCCAAATTAGCCCGTGTGCGCTTTGGCGAAAACACTTTTAACGATCAGGTAATGCGCGAGAAACTTCCCAAAGACGTGTACAAAAAATTGCGCGAAACCATCCGTAAAGGCGCCAAACTGGATTTGAGTATTGCCAACTCCGTGGCACATGCCATGAAAGAATGGGCCATCAGTAAAGGCGTGACTCATTTTACCCACTGGTTCCAGCCGCAGACCGGGCTCACCGCGGAAAAACACGATTCCTTCTTCGAGCTGGAAGCCGACGGTCAGGTTATTGAACGCTTTAAGGGAGATCAATTGGTGCAGGGCGAGCCCGATGCGTCCTCTTTCCCCAGCGGCGGGCGGCGCACCACCTTCGAGGCACGCGGTTACACCATGTGGGATCCTTCCAGTCCGGCTTTCATCATCGAGGGCCCCAATGGCGGCGGCATTCTCTGCATCCCTTCCGTCTTTATCAGCTACACCGGCGAGGCGCTGGACAAAAAGACGCCGCTTCTGCGGTCCATGGAGTCAATCAACAAGGCAGCCCTGCGCGTCCTGCGTCTGTTTGGCAACACCAAAGCCAGCCGGGTGGTTCCTACCGTGGGTACCGAGCAAGAATATTTTCTCATCGACAAACGCTATTTTAACCTGCGTCCCGATCTACGCCTGACCGGTCGCACACTCATCGGTGCCGAACCGCCGAAGGGTCAACAATTGGAAGATCACTATTTTGGCACCATTAAAGAACGCGTGTTAGCTTTCATGCAGGATGCCGAGCAGGAGTTGTATCGCCTGGGGGTTCCGGCCAAAACGCGTCACAACGAAGTAGCGCCGCACCAATACGAAATCGCCCCGATTTTTGCCGAACTCAACGTGGGTGCCGACCGCAATCAGCTTATCATGGAAATTTTGCGTAAAACGGCCAACCGTCACGGACTGGCTTTACTTCTGCACGAAAAACCGTTCAAAGGTGTCAACGGGAGCGGCAAGCACAACAACTGGTCTATTTCCGATTCCGAGGGCAACAATTTGCTGGATCCCGGTAAAACGCCGGAAGAGAATCTGCAATTTCTGGTGTTCCTGGTAGCTATATTGCGTGCGGTGTATCAATACGGCGATCTGCTGCGGGCTTCCATTGCTTCGGCCGGAAACGACCATCGTCTGGGCGCCAACGAGGCCCCGCCGGCCATTATGTCCGTATTTTTGGGCGAACGCTTAACCGAAATTCTCAACGACATTAAAGCCGGGAAGGAAATCAAAAAAACCGAAGAATTTATTATCGATTTGGGCATCAGCAAACTGCCGTCCATTTTGCGCGATAACACCGATCGCAACCGTACTTCGCCCTTTGCTTTCACCGGCAACAAGTTTGAATTCCGCGCCGTTGGTTCTGCGGCTTCCATCTCTCTGCCCAATACCGTACTCAGTGCGGCCGTAGCCGATTCGCTGGATGTTATCAGCGATGAAATCGATGCCGAATTGAAGAAGGGTACGGAATTCAACGCCGCGGTTCTGAATGTGCTCAAAAAACACATCATCGAAACCGAGCCCATCC
>CAYXUS010000272.1:0-7585 GCA_964468415.1 uncultured Caldithrix sp. | reverse complement strand
ATGCCCAGCGGACGGAAAAGCGGAGCAATGCTTTGACCGATTTTAGCGGCCAGACTTTGCGGACTACCCGGGGTAACACCAACCGGCAGATTTGTTAAAACCCAAACGACAATCACCCCGAGAACAATAATGGTAGAGGCACGATTCAAAAAATCTTTCATTTCTTCCCAGGCGCGGAGCAAAACCGTGCGCAGGGTGGGCAAACGATAAGGCGGAATTTCCATGATAAACGGTTCCGGCTTGCCGGCAAAACGAATCAGCTTTAAAAAAAGACCGACTAAAATCACCACGACAAAACTCAGAATGTACAGAGAAAACACCACCCAGGGGGCAATTTGCGGTGCAAATAAAATTCCGGCTACAAAAATGAATACCTGTAAACGGGCGCTGCACAAAGTAAAAGGAATGACCAGCATGGTAACAATGCGCGTGTGCTGGCTGGAGAGAATGCGTGTGCCCATAATGGCCGGAACGTTACACCCATAGCCCAGCAAAATATTAATGAAAGCGCGTCCGTCCAGGCCAATGGAATGCATGAGATGATCCAGCAAAAAAGCCGCCCGGGCCATGTACCCGCTATCTTCCACCAGTGACATGAAAATGAAAAACAAAGCGATAATAGGGAAAAAGGCAACCACCACCCCCACGCCTTCGATAAGCCCGTCGGTAATAAAATTGACAATGAAGGGGGAAATGTGTCGGGCAATGGGCAAGGTTCGAACAGAATTTTGCAACCATTCGAAGCCGTCACCGATCAAATTTTGTACGGGCGTTCCCAGCGCGTAAATACCCTGGAACAAAAACAGCATGATTAGGAGAAAAATGGGAATGCCCAGATACTTGTGCAAAAGAATGGCGTCAATTTTTTCGGTAACGCGGTCGGTTAATGTAATGTGTTCCGAGGTCGTTTCCATGACCAGCCCCCGGGCGCTGTTAAAGCGGCAGTGGGCACAGGCCAGGGGAATTTTTTCGCCCAGGCGGTGTTCCAATTGCTCTCTGGTTTGCCGGATAGCCGGCGAAAGTTCTTTGATGGCCGGTATTTTTTTCTTTAAAGCCTTTGTCGATTCGTTGCTTTCCAGAAAGCGAACCGCCAGAAACACTTCGCGCAATTTGGGATTGATGTTCAATTTTTTGATTTCGTCGGCTAAAGAGAGTACCGATTTGTCCGTGTGAATGGGGCAGGAAGTTTGCGGCCCGTGATAGGTGACTTTTCCTTCCACAAGCTCCAATAACTTCTGCTTTAATTGATCGATTCCTTCGCCTTTACGCGCCACAATGGGAACAACGGGCATGCCCAAATGTTCTTGCAGGGCTTTAAAATCGATTTTGAGCCCCATGCGTCTGGCTTCGTCCATCATGTTTACGGCCAGAATCATGGGAATGCCGCTTTGAGCTACCTGCAAAGTTAGCCCCAAACTACGGTACAAGTTGCGGGCATCGGCAATATTGATGATGACATCGGGAGGGGTTTGCAAAATGTAATCGCGAACTACCTGTTCTTCGATGGAAGTGGCAGTTAAAGAATAGCACCCGGGTAAATCGATAAGTTTAACCGTATAACCATTTAATTTGAACGTACCCGTTTTCTTTTCTACCGAGACACCCGGCCAATTTCCCACAGCCTGATGGGCTCCGGTAAGCAAATTGAACAGAGTCGATTTACCCGTATTCGGAATGGAAATGATGGCAACTGTAATCGTTTTATTTTTGGTCATAAAGTCTCATCAACTGGTTCAACAATAATTTTCTCAGCTTCGCCACGCCCTACGCGAATCAACCGGCTGTCTTTGCTGATAATTTCGTAACCGTCCGTTTCTTTGATGCGAATAATATCCGACGGGAAAATTCCCCGGGCCTGCATTTTTTGAATAAATCCCCAGCCGCCAGCAAAGTTACGAACGCGATACGTTTTTTGTTTGTCTTTGACGGCTGCTAAAGGGAGGGCAAGAATTTTGCACTTGATTTTGCGCAATTCTTCACTGCGCAAGGCAATGCTTTCTCCCTGGTCGATTAGCACTTCAACTGTGCGTCCCAGCGGCCCAATCCGCACTATGCGCAAAACCGATCCCGGCAGAACACCCATTTGCGTCAGACGATTGGCCAATTGTCTGTTCCCGTCGATCGAAATAATTTTGCACTCCACATTCGGCAGCATTAAAACAGTTTCCATTACAGGTGCATCCTTGCCTTTTTTTTGTGTTTTGTTACCTATGTATAACAATTGTTATAAGTTTAAAAATCTTTTGGGTAAAATCCAAAGTTTTTTTTGCCGAATTTGCAACAAATGGGGAATTAAATCAATCCCTTACACGGTTGTGTGTCACTAAAACAAGGGTAAAATGCGGAACATTTGCAGTAAAAAAGGCAATCCGAAAAGGATTGCCTTTGCAGTTCTTAGGAGAAGGAATGCGCCGTTTTATTTATTGTTCTTTCTTTTCGATTATATCGACAATTTCCATGGGCGTTTTGTTGTAGCGATCGGCCAGATCACGCAGTAAAATTGTGCCGTCGGTTTCAATGCCCTGGGCCTTCAGACGGTCGAGTGCAATCGACAGGGGAATGTTCAATTCTTTGCAAATTTCTTCAACCGATTTCCGGCCAAAGCCTCGTCCTGCATACGATTTTGTTTCCGATGTTTTCGGCGGTTCAGAAATTTTCATCTTCTCGTACAAATCGCTTGGTGAGAGGTCGTATTTTTTCGCTACGTCTTTTACGACCATGTCTTTTTGGGCCTGAATGCCGTTTTCCTGCAGGTTCTTTAACAGCACGTCCGCCGGTTGTTTAATGGTTTTGGCCAATTCTTCGATCGTAAGTTCTTCGGCATGGGGAATGGGCGGCTCGCTGACATTGCTTTCCCACGATTCCGTGAAATATTCACCCAAATCCATAATGGTGCTAAAGGGCGGCACGTTCCACAAAGTTAACACAAAAAAGACAATCGTTAACAAAAGGGAAGTGGTTAATTCTTTGCGCAAAGCAAAGGTTTTTTTGAATCGGTCGCGCAGGTACGAGGTAAACGGGCGCCAATTGTAATACAAATGGAGTCCGGCGAAGATGATCAAAATGAATGAAAAAATGGTGTGGATGGCCTGCCATTCACTTTTTTCCAGCCCCAAAATGGGAATGTGTGTCCATTTGGCAATGCGCCCCGGAGGCGCGATGTAGAGAATGATACCCGAAACCAGTAAAATAATTGAAGACCAGGTAACGTACAAACTGACAAATGCACGCCAGCTAAAGCGTCCTTTTCGGTAAGCCGCCATTGTAAAAAAACTCCTTTTTCTTTTTCAAATGTCCGCTCGGTTATTTTTTACCTTTTTGTTTTCCGTGTCGTCCCGGAGACCGGTTGCCTTTGCCCTCGCCAATGGGGCCCGAGTGCCCGCGTTGACGACCCAGTTCGTCCTTCATCTTTTGAGGACGTCCGGTGTCGAATAGCAAATCGTTAATACCGTCGCCGTCCAAATCGATAAAGCGCTGGTGCTTTTTCCCTTTGGCTTGCTGTTTTTGCCAATCGGGATCTAACGCATCGGGAATGCCGTCCCCATCGTGATCGGGTAAAAGATCGTTGTAGCCGTCTCCGTTTTTGTCAATGAAACGCATGGGATGTTTGGGCTGTTTGGCCGTGCGAGTGGAATCCTGAGCAATTCCGTGCACGGCAAAAAGGGCGTTGCCCAAAATGGCTATTAAGAGAATCATTAACAAACGTTTCATGGTGCCCCTCGTTATGCTAAAAGTTTTTTGGTATTTACGATATTTAACTTTTGCATGCGCGAACGCAAATGGCGTTCGGAAATGCCCAGCAGTTTTGCCGCCTGCGTTTGGTTGCCCTGTTTCACTTCCAGGGCTTTTTCGATCATGGCGCGTTCAAAGGCCGCTACTTTTTCCGGGTAGGGATCGGAAAAATTGTACGGGTCGAGAATGTCGCGTTCGGTGGTAGTACTGAGTCCCGGGGGCAAATCCGCCGTTGTGATTATTTCGTCGCGCGCCATGACCACCGCGCGTTCGATGATGTTTTCCAATTCCCGCACATTGCCCGGAAAGTGGTAACGCATCAGGTAGTCCTGCGCTTCTTTGCTAATGCCAGTGACGTTTTTATCGTTTTCCCGCGCGAACTTTTCGATGAAATGGCGAATGAGAATAGGAATGTCGGCTTTGCGTTCGCGCAGCGGAGGAATGTGGATGGTTACTACATTGATGCGGTAGAACAAATCTTCCCGAAAGAGCCCCCGAGCGATTAGTTCTTCCAGATTGCGGTTTGTGGCTGCAATAACCCGCACATCGGTCTTGATGGTTTCATTACCACCTACCCGTTCAAATTCTCCGAACTGCAATACGCGCAGGAGTTTGACCTGCGTTTTTAAGGGAATATCACCGACTTCATCGATGAACAGGGTGCCGCCGTCGGCCTGCTCAAAACGCCCGATGCGCCGTGAAACCGCACCGGTAAAGCTGCCTTTTTCGTGTCCGAACAGTTCGCTTTCCAGCAGACTTTCCGTGAGTGCGGCACAGTTTACTGTGATCAAAGGCTTGTCTTTGCGTTCGCTGGCGTAGTGAATGGCCTTGGCGATTAATTCTTTTCCGGTACCGCTTTCGCCCCGAATGAGGACGGTTGCTTTACTTTTGGCTACGCGTGCCGCAGTGTTTAAAACTTTCTCCATTTCGCCGCTTTGTGAGATGATGGCGTCGAATTTAAATTTTTCCTGTAACTGTTCCCGCAACAATTTGTTTTCGGAAACCAGGTAATTTCTTTCCCGGATTTTGTTGATGAGCAACTCCAGCTCGTCAAGGTCCACCGGTTTGGAAATGTAATCGTAAGCGCCTTCTTTCATTACTTTTACGGCATCTTCGGTTTGGCTGAAAGCCGTAATGACCACAACCGGAATTTCGGGATTGATCTTTTTAACGGCCTGCACCACTTCAAGCCCGCTCATGTCGGGCATGCGAAAATCGGTAAACACCAGGTCGATGTTCCCCTCTTGCACGAATTTTAAACCTTCTGTTCCGGAATTGGCCGTCAGCACCGTGTAATTCCGGCGCTTTAAAAATGATTTTAACGAAATGATTTGTGCCGGTTCATCGTCGATGAGTAAAATTCGAAATTCTTTCATTGAATTGCACCTGCTTTTAAAATTGCCATGTAATGCCGCCGCCAATAATTGTGTTTTTGTAGTCGTACCAATAGCTGTTCGATTGATTCTTAATGTAATTGTAGTTCAATTCGAATTGTAGTGCCTGAATCCAGTTTTTCTTAAAATAAAAGGTTTTTTGCAAAGAAACAAACCAGTTCAGTCCGTCGTCCGCACGCAAACCGCCGCTGCCGGTACTATCTTCGGCAGAGAGAAAGGCATGTTCGCTGATGTAATGTTTGCTGATGGCTCCGCCACCGATTCTGAGCCTTGTTTTACCGGGCAAAAGCCAGGTGAGCTGTCCGTTCACGCCGTCGCTTTCGTAGCTAAAGGGATCGTCGTACAATTCTTCGTCCTGGTAATAAGCGGTGGAATTCAGGTAGTCTGTTTCGTCGGTAAGACTGATTTGCTTTCGGTATTGCACGAAAACGCCGACCTTGGGATGCAACGATTGCGCCACCCGGGCTAAAAGAATAAAGTGCGTCATGCTGGGAATTTGTGAAGTGACGGTGGTTTCTTCGGGGTAAAAGGAAACCATGTGCCGTCCGAAACCGCGCATGCCGCCCGAACCTGCGGAATACGTGGTAACTTCGTTTCCCGAAAAAGATTTGTGCCCAAGATCAGCTTCAAGAATTACGGTGGTTTTTGTGGGAAGCGGCTTGTTTAACTGTACAAAAGCATAGTGCCGCGAGTTGGTTAAATCCGGAAAGTTCGAGTAATTCCGATAGCGAAAGTTGTAGCCGGTCTTAAAGAAAAAGTAATTAAGATTGTAGTTTAAGTTGGCATAGGCGTAAAATTGGCTGTAGTTGTAATAATCGTACTCCTGGCCGTTAATGCGCATGGTCAGGTCGGCGCCAAAATAAAATCCGTGACGGTCATTTTTCCCGAATGGAGAAAAGTAGTTGACGCCCAGCGATTGCAGGCTGAAATTTCGTTCGTTCAGATCACGATAAATGAAGAAACGCCCTTCGTAATACAACTGAAGCGGTGATTCTTTTTGTTGAAAACCCAGTTTTAAACCGGCATTGGTTAAAAGATCGCTGGTGGGCTCGGGCGAACGAAAGAGATTGTCGTCCATGTAAGACGAAACATCAACGGTTGCCGAAACTTGCGCCCAGGTTAGAGAAGCCAGGCTTAACAATAATATGTATATGCGTTTGCTGTTCATCATTGGAACTCCGTTTTTCCGTGTTAGTGTTTTTTGTCTAATATTGCAAAACCGGTGCCAATTTACCAACAATTTGTAACCTATTATTAATTCAAAAATTATGATTTTGCCCCGGTTTTAATGGGTTAAGTATTCGACCAGACGGGCGAGTTTACTGCCAATTTGGTCGAATCGCATTTTAGTTTTTCTCTGTGATTTTGCAAATAAAAATGTGCGACCTTTTACCGTCTCTCCCTCCTGAGAGTTCCCGGGGAGGGAGAGAGGCACAGAAAAGGTCTTTCAAAGATCATGCTTATGGTTTAAGCTTATTTGTGTCCGGTTTCCCAGCCGCTTTCGATGATGGCATTGTATGTATCCTGATCCAGCATAACCGGCGTGTAGGTAACGCCCTGCATTTCAAGGTTGCGCACAAAGGCACGCAAGTGGTTACGTGATCCGCGCATCAGGTTTTCGTACACGTATTTGATGTCTTCATTGTCGACAAATTCATCCAATTCTTTCTGCAAATCAAGGATGTCAATCTCTTCGATCAGGGCTCCGACTTTAAGTGCGCTGACCAGCGATACTTTGCCCGTATCGGTCAACTGGTAAAACAGGCCCTGCAGTGTCTCGTTCTGGAAGACGCCAACGGAATCATCGGTTACAGGGTCGGTCAGGCTGTATTTCTCGATCAGGGTCTTAATGGCATCGGTGTGCATCTGTTCCGAATTGGAGATGTTGTTAAAAACACGCTGTCCCCAGGTCTGGTACAGAACGATGTACACATCGCGTGCTAATTTTTCCTCTTCCCGCATGTAATAAAGGCCGTTGGTTTCGTCTGTGCTTAGAGAGTCGGAAGGCAGTTCCAGGATCGTTTCCCGACTGATGTCGGTTGCCGGGCTGGCGGTGTCGCTTTCGTTTGAATCCGAAGTCGAAGAATTACACCCGAAAAGTGCGAGGAACAGAGTTAAGGTTAAAATTCCGGTGATACGTGTGAATAAGGTCTTCATAAGTGAACCTCCTTTTGTTTGATTGATTTTAGTTTGTTTGCCTTTATTATTACAAGCAGTGTGCCAAAAAATATTACTCTATTGTTTTTTAATAAGTTATGGTTGTTTTTGCCTGTGGGAGAAGAAGCACTGAAAGGAATATCCGACTTTTGAGACGAAAATTCGCCCGAATGGTCGGATGGTGTTTGCCAGCGGGCCCGGATTACAGAGTACGCCTTCGAGTTTGCGGACGATGTTGTACAGTGATTTTCATTAATTGGTGCGGTGGAAATTTTTCTGCCGGCAAAAGATACGCGCAGCCG
>CAYXUS010000271.1:0-22036 GCA_964468415.1 uncultured Caldithrix sp. | reverse complement strand
CATTAGGAAAAATACTTTTGGTTTTTGTTACTTTGCGAAATTGGCGGTGCAGGGCTTCCTCCCTTTCCACTATTTACACAAAATCTGTTCCACTACCGTTGAAAAAAAGGCATCTGGGATTGGAGAGTTCTGCCACATGCCGGAATAATAAAACTTAGATTGCCGACTTTTTAAGGAAGCCCTAGTTATAAATTTTAGTCTTTAATGATAAGCTGATCAAACAGCATAACCTGATGCCGCACCTGACTGTAAACACAGATATTTTCATCGTTTTAACCTTATCAGTAAGAATCTGCGTCACCAGCGGTTAATTTTAGTTCGCACCACCACAAAGTGGCCTCGACGGACAAGGCATCCTATGGATAATTCAAAATCCATAATTCTCCATTTAAAATTCCCTCGCCCGGTGCTTCGATGCGCCCCGATGAATCGGGACACTCGGCAACCGGCAGTTTTTCCCCTTTCCTTTTTCTTTTTTCCTTTTTCATTTTTCATCCCCTCATACCAATCTCTAACCTCCTATTTTTAATTCTTCCCCACTCGTAACCCCACCATTATTTCACCGAATCATCAACTTCTCCCACAAACTGCAAAACCACACTGCGATGCCGCGGCGAATTGTCAAAATCGATTAAAATAATTTGCTGCCAGGTGCCCAAAACCAATTGACCGTCGATCACCGGAACCGTAAAAGATGTTCCGGTTAAAGTAGAACGCAAATGAGCGTATCCGTTTCCGTCGTGCCAGGTATCGTCGTGGTGATAACGTCGATTCATCGGTGCAATCTTGTCCATCATTTCCGGCAAATCTTTCAGCAATCCCGGTTCGTACTCAATAGTGCTAATGGCCGCCGTAGAGCCATTAATAAACACAAGGAGTTGTCCTTCTTTAAGCCTGTTCTCTCTGACAAACTGTCGAACTCCGGAAGTAATATCAATAATATCGTTAAATCCGGAAGACGAAACTTCTATGGTACCATGAAGCGTTCTGATCGCCATTGCTCATCCTTCCCTGTTATGTTTTCCGGAATAAAATAAGGATTTCTCCCGATAGAATTCAAATGCGCACAAACAAAAAATCCCGCGTAAAGCGGGACAAAATCAAAGACCGGTGGCGTACTATTTTAGCAACTTTGCCAAAATGATTCCCAAGATTAACCAGAGAGGGATGGAAAAAATCAAAGCCCAAATAATCCCATTCGCCGTTTTCAACGAAGAAGTTAGCCCTCGGTTTTCCAGCGCGCGATTGATTTTCAGACGGACTTCCTCGATATGAAAGGGTTTGGTCAAATAGTCATAAGCCCCTTTCTTAATTGCCTCCACAGCCGTTTCAATGGTAGGATGCGCCGTAATCATCAAAAACACAATCTTCTTATTCATCGATCGCACGCGCTTCAATAATTCGATACCGTCCATTTCGGGCATGTACAAATCGCTCAGCACAACGTCGATGGGCTCGTTTTTAATGATCTCCAAGGCTTCAACTCCGTTTGAAGCTACGTATGGAATATAGTCCAGATTTTCCAAAACACTGGACAACGTATCTCGAACTTCCTGTTCATCATCTACCACCAACACACGTCTTGTCTCACTCATGAATTTCTCTCCGCATCATTAAAGTTAAAATCATTTATTAACTTCCGTGTATCCATTTCCTATGTACTCATATCATCGGTTTAAATGGCTCATAGGTTTAGCACTTTTATTGGAAAACGGGCATCCTTCTGGACAACATTCAGATAATCCGCAAAGTTCGTCCAGTCATAGGTGCTCAATAGACGTTCAAGCTTCGAAAAATTTTGCGCGATACGCCCGTAATGCCGGAATGATTGCAGCCTGCCCATTTTAACCTTTGGCTGTTGTGTGTCAAACTCCCACGGGTGCATGTACACAATTGCCGGATAGCCTTCTTTGTTAAATTTACGAATAGCCATCATGGTAAAGCGTAAAGGAAACAGGCGTAAATAGCCCCCCCCTCCAAACGGAAAATTCTTGCCAAAAATTTTTAACGTAGGCATCGGAAACTCCAGAATGGATTTTCCGTTTGCAAGCCGAACGGCATACACTGAACGAGGGGCCTCCGGCACCCCGTAGCGATCATGCCAGATGGGATACACCGAAGAATCGTACTTTAATCCCGCATCGATCAAAATTTGATAGGCCCAAAATGTTTTTTCCGTAATAGAAAAAGTAGGTGCCCGGAATCCCAGTACTTTTTTCCCCGAAATATTTTGCAGCACATCCAGAGAACGGTGCAAGTCTTCTTTGAATTCGCGGGGTGACATCTTGGTAACCATGCGATGGCTGTAACTATGCGAGGCCACCTCATGCCCTTCCTTCACGATCTTTCGTACCATTTCCGGATGCTTTTCCGCAACCCAGCCCAGCACAAAGAAGGTGGCTTTTGCCCGATGACGGGCAAAAACTTCCAATAATCGGTCGATTAAGGTTTCGACACGGAGCGGTTGTTTATCCCAGGTATCCCCGGGGAACAAATGTTGCAACGCTTCCGGATGAAACCACTCTTCGACATCGACACTTAAAATGTTTTTCATGCTATTAAAACCACTCTCACCTTATGATTAAATCAGGCACGGCCACATACGCCGTGTGCCAATGGTTATTTTTAAAACGATTAAATAAAAGAAAAGATTCCGATGTTCAAGAATGAACATGTAACTTGGTAAAAGCGCGAGGCGATTGTCCTTTGCGGTTTTTAAAAGAACGGCTAAAACTGGCCAATTCACTGTAGCCCAGCAAACGCGAAACATTTTTAACGTCCAATCCCCAGTCCAGAAAAAGCAAATCTTCATAGTAATTTATGAGCTTTTGCATAAAGCGGCGGAAGGATTGGCCCGTTTCGCTTTTAAATATCTGGCTAAAATATCCCGGGGTTATTTTAAGATAGCGGGCAAGATGTTCAATATCGCAACTTTGCAAATCATTACTTTCGATGTATTCCATAACCTGTTTCATGCGGTCGGACAGATTCTCAAAGTCAATACCCAATTTCTCATAAGGAATTTTCCGCCAATGGTTCTTGAGAAACATGCGAATTAAATTCTCTAAATGCCGATGCCGCTCAACTCCCACAACAAAATATAAATTGTTTTGCAAAATCGGATGGCTGTTTTTAGATAATAATAACGAATGGTTATACAAAATAATGGGAAATTTAGGAAATTTTTTCTGAATGGACTCGATTTTCTTTGAATTCGTTTCATTCAGATGGTTAATAATCAAAAAAAGCGCACTAAATATTAAATCATCGTTCAATGTCTCCAAAGAATCGATAAATTTAACATCAATAGAAGAAAATGTACTAAGAATTTTAGCACATTCCTTTTGTAACTCACGATTTTCAATGGCAACAATTCCGCTATGCATAATTCCAGAGCTGTTTATTAATTTCTCTCCATAATACAGAATTCACGGAAAAAGCTTTGTGATTAATTCAACTGTTCAAATTGTTTTTTTTGAGCTCTGAAATTAGCGGATAATGATTATTTTACCTTTTTCTTTCCCTTTTTTTGAGTTGACGTAATAAAAATACAATCCGGAATGTACCTCTTTCCCGTTGCCATTGGTAACATCCCATTTGAAAATTGGCCCGGTTACTTCTTTCTTAAATACCACATCTCCCAAAAGGTTGTAAATAATAATGGTCGATTTCTCCTCAAGATTTGTAAAGTAAATTCCGTCCGCTCCATTCGGATCGTTGGCCCGGAACGGGACGGGAAACACATTTACACCTTTGACCAATGCACCCGTTTTAAACACCGAATCAGGGTTGGTAACAACTAAGCCCTGTGGGTCTACCGAAATCACCCGGTAATGGTAAGTCGCGTTGGGCTGCAAATTTTCAAGAACCACATGATGTTCCGTGCTGTATTCGGCCTCTTGCGGAGTGGAAAGGCTAAAGCTCCAATCCTGACTGTATTCCAGATGATCCTTAGTGGGCATGCGTGTTTTCCAATTTAAATGCATTACATTCCCACTCCCAAAAGAATGAGCCTGTACCTTCGAAGAAATACTGGAGGCTTCTACCCGCAGAACAAAGATGGCAATGGCCTGCAATCCGTGGCGATCGGTCACGCGCAGCATGAACGTTTCCTGCCCGTGGTATCCTTGCGGCGCGAAAAAGGTCGCACGCAGTCCGCCTTCGTCCAGAAAGCATCCGACGTAACTTTGCGGATTGTTCAAGAGCTCTATTTTTACCAAGTCGTCGTAACCATCGGGATCGGAAATGTATTGTGTTAAATCCAATGTGTAGTAAGTGCCGGCAAGCATAGAAATGTCGGGCACAGGGGCAACCTGAGGCGGGTCGTTTATCGGCACCACAACCACTTGCAATGTGTCAAAATCAAAATGTCCCTGCGGATCTGTGGCTTTTAGCACAATATTTTCCGTACCGTTCCAATTGGGAGCCGGTTTCAGACGAATTTGTTCCGTCTGGGGCTGGTAAGTCGCCGTAACAAAAACGCCGCCTTGCACCGACCAGCTTATTTCTTTGGAATTATTGTCAGGGTCGGTCACATGCGCCGCCAAATTAATCTGTCTCTCGTCATCTTCATTTACGTGCAGACTATCCAGGCCGATAATCGTCGGAGCGCTCTCCAAATTCTGGCGGTAAACCAATACCGAGCTGGTATCGGCCGCGCCGGCCGGATCTTGCACAATCAACCGCATTGTTTGCGCGCCATACCAGTTCTGATCCGCTTCAAACGATATTTGGTTTTTACCGATGCTAACATTAATCGGCCCCGGATCAATTGCGCGTAAATACAGCTCATCCACCGCATTGTCCACATCGGTTAAATAAGAACGAAACGCAATGGAACGAGGGTTGATTCTCGAAAGATCCACAGCCGGAAAATCTTTAATTTGAGGCGGATCGTTGATAGGCAAAACCGTCACTTGTACCTGAACGCTGTCGGCATATTGGTCCGGATCCACAACTTTTACCCGGATGGTCTCGCTGCCAAACCAGTCTTTGGCTCCCTGTAACGTAACAATTTTATTTACATAGTCTATGGAATAGTGAACGTTTTTATTGCCTTTTACCTCCCAATACAAATTGGACAGGGGGGTATCTTTATCGTAAACGTAGTCATTCAAATTTAACCGATAGCTTCCGTCTTCATTAAAAATAATGTCGGGGATGGCACTTAACTGCGGTGCATACGACACCTTTACAACCTGAACGACCAAAGTGTCGGAGGAATGTTTACCCTGAGGATCTTCAACCTTCACCACAATGTATTCAAAACCTCCCCAATTGCTGGGGCTTTGAATGGTCAAATGATGTTCGCTTTCCGAGAAAGACAAGGTAACATGCGAATAATTGGAAAAGGTCCACTGCAACTCATCTTTGGTATTATCCACATCCCACACATACGGATCGAGGGCAATGACGACAGAGGTATCCTGATTCATCCGGATGCTGGGTAAAGTGGTCAAAACCGGGGCATCATCCACGGCTTCGACGACCAACGTAAAGTCCGTACTGTCCGAGAGCCCCGTTTCATCGGAAACGTATACGCGAATTTGCGCCTGCCCGTACCAATTTTTGTCCGGGGTAATCGTTAACACACTATCATGAACGGCAAGCTTTAGATGAGCGGTCTGGCGGGCCGAATAGGTCAATTGATCTCGGGGTGTATCTTCGTCCTGAACATATTGGGCCAAATTCACGCGTACCGGAGTATCTTCGTTCGTTTCTACCTGGGCAATTGTGGCAAAAACCGGCGCCTGATTTGTGTAACGCGCCGTTATGGTAATGCCAAACAAATCGAACAGGTGCTGCGGATCTTCCACCCGCAGCAGCCCGCGTTCACTGCCGCTCCAATTGTGCGGCGTTTTTAACGTTAAATGCCGATCTGCAGAAACAGAGGCCTGCACCTGTGAAAAGCCCGTTACCGTCCAGGTAAGTTGATTATCGGCATTGTCCGGATCGTTTACGTAATTATCAAGTGCAAAAACCACGGTGGTATCCTGTGGCAATTCCAGAGACTGAGGAAGCCCGCTAATTTTGGGAATAGCAACAGAAAGCAAATCGGACATGGAACTGGCGTTTAAAGAAAAATCGACGGCTTTAAGCCCGTAAAAATACTGAACGCCTTTTTGAATATGGTAATCGGTAAACGTGGTATCCGGGTGATAAACGCTGTCTACCTGTTGCAAATGATTGCGATCGTTTCCGCGAAACACACGATACAGGTACAAATCACTTTCACTATTGGCATTCCAGATCAAATTCAAACGATCGGTTTGCCCCCAGGCAAAAGCTGTAGCCAGCCCCCAAAGACCAAGAAAAAACAGAACCGCAAATTTTCTGTTCTCATTGCAACATTTCATTTAATTTCCACCGTAACAATTCTTGAAAATGAGCTCTCTTTTTGATCGATCACACTGGTAACGGCCACATCGATGGTCACCGGAACCTCGGGTTTGTGCATTTCTATTTCATGGGCCCAGAGCAAATGACGATTGGCCTTTTTCCAGGTGCTGTCCGTACTCTTGCGCAAATACACATTGTAACCCGCGCCGGGCACATCGCTCCATTCGATGTGAATTTTGCCATTTTGCACATAAGCATAAAGTCGTTTGGGAGGCTCCAAAACAATTACGGGTGCTTTGGGTCGCACTGTCCGTTTCCTGAACGAAAAATCAAAGGTGATCCCAACCCGATGGGTAAGCCCTAAATTTTGATGATTGTACAGAGTGTAATCGATTTGCAAATGTGACAAAAAGCGTGCGCCTACGCCAAAGGACGGTTGAAACCCATTAGAAGAAAGCCAATCGTTACCTACCCGCAAAAATGCCACTTTGTTAAAATTGTACTCAATGCCTGTCTTAATTAGCCAATTTCGTTCCAGGGAATGGACTGCATCCACACCCAGACGCAAATGCAAGAAAGGTAAAAGGTAGCCCATTCCTATGCTGTAATTGAACGGAATGGGTTCGTTGGCCGTTTCGTAGTGGATGTTGTTACCCAAATTCCGGACAGCCCCGGCCAGCATTAAATGAGGGATAATCGTCTCCATCTGAAAGCCCGCATCAAAGGCAAAACCCGAGGCGATAAATCCGGCCAGATTGTCCCGGAAATATTTTAAGGTAATGCCCATCGAAAAACTGGGATGCAGCTTGTACGCCAGAGAAAACTGCGAAATCGAACTGTTTACCGTTAATGTCTCGGTCGGTTGGCCGTAAATATCTTTACCTTGAATAGAAGGCATACCCAAATAGGAAAACCCGAATCCCAACACCAGACGGGAATCTACCTTAAAGGCCGCACTCACATTTTGCATGCGCACATCCTGGAACCACCGCACATGCGTAAAGCCTACCTGATGGCGTTTTAATTGCCCCACTCCGGCAGGATTGTAATACATGGCATAAACATCGTTACCAATCGCCGTGTATGCGCCACCCAAAGCCGAGGCACGCGGGCTCAACTCCGCTTGCAGAAACAAATTGCTGGAAAGTCCGGCAAAATGGTCGCCGGCTAAAACCGATCCCAGGCACCCCAATATGATTAAAATAGAATAAAGTCTTTTCTTCATCGTTCCATCCGTTTTTCAGAGAGGAACAACTTACAAGTCTTATGCCAATCTCCGAAAAACGTAATGTGCTCGCTCCTCAATTTGAATTTTGGAAGTTACGTTCCGGTCAGGCCCTTGTCAATCTTATTTTAAATGCAATAAAACCAATGGAATATTTAATTTACTTTTTTGGTTTGCACGGTGTGTTACTTTGCCGCACAAAACGAGCGAAAAAATTAGCTTGCGGTTCATAGTTTTTTTGAGCAGGTGTCTTGTATAATTTTTTTACAATAGCCTATTTCCCCAACAGAATTTTTTCTATCCCGCCATTTTCAACAGTGTATTGTCCAAAATGCGTACAAGTTTTGAAGGATTATTTCACCAAACGCCCCACTATTTTCAACAAAGATGGGGCATGCAATAACAAATTGGTGTAAGCGGCATTGGCCAGCGGACAGGCGCATTCTTTATTTTTAATACTGCGACGAATTTGCGCCGCCTTTTCACTGTTCCACACTTTTTTAAAATCGTAATTCTCTTCGCGTAAATTGCCCATAGAATCGGCACGAATGCAGCAGGGCCACACATCGCCATCCGGAGAAATTTGGCAAGAGATAATTCCGGCGTAACAGGGAATGATTTGTTTGTGTTCCAAAAGATATTTTTTAACCAACTGGTAGTATTCGATACGGAATGAACGGGCCACGTCGGCCAGACCTTTTAAATGGTTTTTACGCATTTCGCCAATTAAAAAATCGATAGCCTCGAAATACGCTTCCGGTGGCGGAGTGATGTTCGCACCCATTGTGCCCAATTCTACCCGTTCTTCCGCAATTTCGGTAATGTACGAATCGGGCTGCAACTTGATTAACTCACGGTAAATTTCGGGAAAACGTTTGACATTAAACACCGAAATTACCGTATGCACGCCCAGCGTAAAATTGGGATAGCGTTTCAGCTCCCTTAATTGCCGGTAAGTTTCCATGGCACGGTGCCAGTTTCCGGGAAAGCCGCGAATTTCATCGTGTTTTGCTCCCACCTCATCCAGTGAAAGGTTAATGATGATATCTGTTTCGGGACAGGCCTTGAGCATTTCTTCTACCCGCCCGGGAATAATGCGGAATAAGCTGCCATTGGTGGGAATATTGATGATGGCCGGTTTTGAGCGCCGATAGATCACCTTTACAATTTCCACAATATCCTTGCGCAAAAAGGGCTCGCCACCGCTTAAAGTAAACCAGAATGGTGCCTGACCTACCTGGCTAAAAATTTTGTCGTATTCATCCACGGTTAAATTATCGACACGCTTCTCGTACACATTGCACGTAGCACAACGTGAATTACAGGAATAAAGCAAACTTAACGTAAAATTGGCCGGCAGAGGGGGGCGACCAAGCGCGAAATGGTAGTACGCTTTAAATTTGGGCAGACGAGACAGCAGTTGAATGCGACGATTCATCGTTTGTTTTTTCCCTTTTCACTACTTGTGATCAAATTTCTCCGATCCTTTGTCCAGCACCTCGGGGCGCCCCAAAAGCGGATAGAGCAAAATGCGTATTTTATTCCAGCGCGAATACTTCACGCCAAAGGCAATAACCGCCAAAATTTTGACCGGCCACAGACGCCCAAATTTTCGGCTAAAAATAATGATGCGCGCCAACAGCATTTGTTTGCGCAAATCTTTACCAAAGCGTCGATCGATCTCGGCATCATAAGTGTTTAAAAAAGCGGCGTCGAAACGAGCGACACGCAGGGCACGTTCTGCAACCGCGGCTGCGGCTTCTGCCGCATCGATGGCGTAGTCAATCCCCGCGCCGAACAACGGGCTTACCATGCCGGCGGCATCGCCTAACAGCAGCACCGAATGAGCACTAAGCCGCTTTAACATCCACATGGGGATAAAGCCGCCCTTCTTGTCGTTGATTTCCCGTTGGGCTAACATCGGGGCCGTTGGCGGGAACCGGCGCAAAAAGGTAAAAAGCTTCTTCTTGATTGTGCTCAAGTTCGTCCCGGCTAAAATCGTCCCTACCCCCACATTACTTTCCTGCTTGTTGGGAAAAACCCAGCCATATCCCCAGGGAAACAGTTGCGGCGCAAAATAGATGTGCACTTCATCATTGGGAATCGGTACCCCCTGCACTTCGTACGCATAGGCATAGGCCCAATACTTTTTTTGCACCAGCCTGGCAAAGGGTTCTTTTTGGTGTGCCAGTGAATGCGGCCCATCGGCAAAAAGCAAAAGTTTACCCCGTACCGTCTTTTGCCGTCCGGAGGAAATTTCCCGCACCACGACACTGGCTTCACCGGGGCGATGCACGGTAAAATCGAGTGCGCGCAGCCCGTTGCACAATTCGGCTCCGGCCTTTTGTGCCTGCCGGGCCAGATAGCGATCGTACACACGTCGTTTTACGGTTACCTGCTCACAAGAAAAAATCACATCTCCCCAGGGCAAATGAAATACGTTCTTGCGTATTTGTTGTTCGACAAGCCCCGGATCACTGGCATGGCGATCAAAATACGAACGATCGAACAATCCGCCGCAGGCCGTTGTTTTGCCCGAAAACATGTCTTTTTCGAGCAAAAGCACGGAATAACCTTTTTGGGCCAAAAGCTTGGCACTAACGGAACCGGCAATGCCCGCGCCGATGACGATAACATCGTAGTGATCTTTTAAAGTAAGCTTCTCTTTCATTGTGTGTAAACTGTCGGCCAAATTCCCGAATCGTTAAATGATAGAGCCGATTTTTTAACGCACCAACACCAATTTTTGTGAACGATGTACCTTCCCCGCACGCAGCAGACAAAAGTAATTCCCGGAAGGCAAGTCCTGACCTTGCGCATTTTTACCGTCCCAATAAAAGCGATAAATGCCGCCGGCTAATTTCCCATCGAACAGGGTTTGCACCGTTCGGGTAAAGGTGGTTGTGCCGTCATTCAAATACAGCACCACATTGGGCCGGGTCGCATCTTCCGTGCCACTGCTTCCCTCGGGGTTGGCCGTGCATACGATGTCGTGATCGCCATCGCGGTCAATATCGACCACAACATTTTTTTTCGCTTTTTCCAAGCCGTCATCAATCACCTGACGCGCACTGAACGTGACGGTTTGCGCCCCCAGAGCCGCGGCAAAAAGGGAAATCACTCCCCATGCCCAGGCATCCGAAAAATCGATTTTTCCCCTGGGTTAAATAGCATTAACATCGCTCACCTCATCTGTTTTGGGATGATGCACAAATATGCCGTTTCAAATGCGAGGACAAACCAAAAAGATGGAAACAGCCAAAGGCCTATTTAATTCCTTTGTAGACTACGGCCACACCGTTCAATAATTTTTTGTGCGTAAGTAATTTAAAACCGGATTGTTTTAACTCGTTTTCAAATTCTTCAATGGTAGGAAATTTTTCCACAGAAGCCGGTAAGTAGGAATAGGCTTCTTTGTCTTTGCTGACCAGGCGCCCCACAAAAGGCAAAATATTTTTGAAATAGAACAAATACCCGGCACGAAAGGGTGCGAAACGCGGCAAAGAAAATTCCAGCACAACAATTTGCCCATTAAGTTGTAAAACGCGGTAAATTTCCTTTAATGCGTGCAGACGATTACCCATGTTCCGAATCCCGAAAGCGATGGTGGCCCCGGCAAAGCTTTCGTTGCTAAACGGCAGACGTTCACCGTCGGCATTAACCAGTTGCAAAGGTTTGCCCTGCGCCTTAGGCCTTGCAAATTGCAGCATACGCAAGGCAATGTCCACGCCAACGACCGTGCATTTTTTTTGCCGAATAATTTCCAGAGCAAAGTCTCCGGTGCCGCTGGCCAGATCCAACACCCGTTGATCGGCACGTACCTGCAGTTGCCTGATAGCCTTTTTCCGCCATAAAATATCTATTCCAAAGCTCAAAAAATGGTTCAAAAAATCATAGCGATGAGCAATGGAATTGAACATTCGCTGCACGTAATGTTTCTTTTCTTCTCCGTCGGGTAGCACAATTTTCTTAGGCATGGGAATGGTCGTCTCCTGTTTGAATGCCGAAATCAATGGCTATGATTAGCTTTTCTTTTCTTCGTTCTCAAAAAAGTGCAAGTCGGGGATGTGTTCAATAAATCCCAAATAAAAGGCGTAATGGAAAAACTCTGTCAGTCCTTCTTTTTCTTTCGGGCCAAAATCAAAATAGCGGTTTTCGCCGAGGAAACTCTTGTAAACTTGTTCTTGCCGCGCATGCGACACGGCAAACTCACGACAAATTTTGTCGATGTTCTCTTTGCCGATAGCCAACGACTGCCGCACCGCTTTGACTTCGGTTTCGGTCAGACTAAGTTCGTGCCCGGCCCAAAAAGCATGCACAAAGGGCAATCCGGTCAAATCGGCCCACTCTTCTCCCAAATCAATAAATGCCGGAAATTCTTCCTGCCACTCCAAAGCGCGTTCTCCGGAAATCAAAGCGGCATCGGCCCGGGCCAGCATTTCCGGTAAATTTGCAGACATGGGCAGCACTTCCGGTTCCAGCTCGTATTTTTCGCGCAAGACGATCTTTAAAAGCATTTCGGCTGTGGGATCCAGCGGATCAACTGCCACACGGGCAATGGTGCGCATCTCACGATTAAAAAACAGTGCCGGAGCCTGGGCCGCCCCCTGCGAAGCAATGCACACATCGGGAATAATTTTCCACGATCCCTTGCTTTTGGCGTATTCAACGGAGGGCACCAGCGCCATTTCCAGTTCGCCCTGCAATAATTTTTCAGCACAACGGAGGGGAGTTTCTTTGCGCAAGGTAAAATCGTGCGGCACCAATCCTTTCTCCAGACCGTACAGCAGAGGCCGCGAACTCAAATCATCGAAATACGCCACATTCCGCACACTAAAGGACAGGGCGTCCCCCTCGTCCTTTTTTGGGGCATTTCCCCCGCCAAAAAGCTGATTGATTTCCATTTGTATTACCTACCTGACTTTTACACCATGTTTAGTAAATTCCACGGATCGAACGTTTCCTGCAATTCTTGTAATTTGCGTTGTACTTTGCCCAGTCGCTCATACACCTGTTGATCGTAAATCATGTCAATCATAGGAAACAGCATCTCGGGTTTCAGGTGTAACCGTGCGGCCGCCTTCATGGCATACTCTCCGTAAGGCCAACGGAATTTCAGGTCGTAAAGGGTTTCATCTTCGTAAGGCAAAAGCAAATCCCCGACCCCTAATTTTTTCAGGCGTCGGCCATTTCCTTCCTGTTCCGAATGAAACGGAATGACAATAGAAGGCTTGCCGGAAAGCAGAATTTCCATTGTGGAGCCATAGCCTCCGTGCTGAATGACCAGATCGCTTTGCTGAATGGCCGAAAGCCCGTCCACCCAATCGGTAAACACAACGTTGGCCGACTTTCCCTGAAATAATTTGGCCGGCAGGCGACGCCCCGTGGTTACCAATACCTTAAAATCGGTGCGATCAAAAATCCGCAGAATCGCTTCGAAAAATTGCTGTTCGCTAAACCGTCCGGCTCCGCCGCCAATGGTCACGTAAATTCTGGGGATTTCGTTTTGTGCGTCAAAAAAAGGGATTTTTTGACGGGTGGAAGAGAGCTCGGCCAACGGCCCGCTAAAAACCACCTTATGCTCTTTGTCCCTGATGGGTTCCACATCGCGGGAAGCCGGCACTAAATACACATCTCCCCGAAGCAAATCTTCCACTTTTTCCACATCCTGGGCCGCCAGTTGATCCAACAACGGTTCAAAAGGCGCCAGGGCATCGGGTTTGAGAAATTTCGGCTTTTTGCGCAGCCACCAAAAGAAGTTCGGTTTGGGCGGGTATCCGGCCAGACGCGTAATTTGCACGACCGGCAAATTGTATTTTCTTCCCAAAAGAAAAGTCAAGAAATGGGTATCACCTATCAGCACATCGGGTTTAAACCGATTGACGATTTTTTCCATTTGCCGGAAACGATATTTGACAATTCCCGGCGAAACATAGCCGTCACGCGGTATTTGATAGGCCAACCCGTCAAAGGCTAAAAACACCGGCGAATTTTGCGGTGGCGACATCATCTCAACGCGCGGACGATGTGGTTTTTTCAGTTGCCAGCGCAAAAACCGTTCGCGTCGGGTGTTTAGCAAATAGGTGGGCAACCCGGCATTTATTCCTTGCTGAAAATGCTTATTTTCCAGAACCAGGGCGGTTTCCAAACCGGCCGCCCGCATGGTTTTGGCCAAATACAGACAACGCGCCACATGCCCCCTGCCCCCGCCATGATCGCTGGGAACAAGCAAAACCCGTTTCATTTATTTTCAATCTCCTTCTTCCAAAATCTCAATCGTTCCCGTTTGCCCGTTCAGGCGCACCCATTGCCCGGTGTGCAAACGTTTGGTGGCATCTTCCACCGCGGCGACCATGGGAATACCGAATTCCCGGGCAATAATTGCCCCGTGGGAAAGCGCTCCGCCAATTTCCGTAATAATGCCTCCGGCTAAAATCAACAGAGGCGTCCATCCGGGATTTGTGGCCCGGGTTACCAAAATTTCTCCCTTTTCGAAGGTTCCACCCTGCTCGGCCTGCAAAACAACCCGGACCCGGCCTTCTACCATGCCCGCACTGCAGGCAATGCCGTGCAAAGTACGCCCGGAAGCCACGGGTGCATCCAAGGGCAGCCAGCGCCCGGCCCACTGTTTCAGCCGTCGCGGATGTTCTGTTTGCATTTGCCGCTGGCGCAATAATTGGCGCTCGCGTACCTTTAAAGCAATCTGACCATCGTCTATTTCGTACCGTAACAGTTGCTGCACCTCGGGCCAAGTCAGAAAAAAAACAGCCCGGGCACTTCCCAAACGCTCTTTTCCAATGGCGACAAGTTCTTGACGCAGTCGGGCAAAACAACGCACCAGGGCCTGTTTCAAAATTTCGCGTTCAAAGCTAAAATATTCCGCTTTTTTAAGCAAATATTTAAAAAGAAAGCGTCGCAACAGAAATTTCTGCAATCGGGTTTCGGCTTTTTGTTCTAACTGATATTTTTCTTCGGAAAGTTTTTTCAGATGCTTTTTGAGATCAAATCCGTTATTACGGGGTGTTACGTAATTTTTCAACGTACGGTAAATGTACGAAGGATCTTCGGCCCAGCGAGGGTAAAGTAACTCGAACTCGTGCAAGGCCCCGTGCCCGTAGGTTTCGAAAAAAAGCTGCAAGGCTTTTCGCAGCGGATCGCCCTGAGAAAGGGTGTCTACCCAGGGGCCGATTTCATCCGGTTCCAATTTTTGGACGGTGGGGCGATAGGTTTCGCTGTGGCGGATCAATTGTCCGATTTCCCACAGGGCCTGCGCCGGACGGGTGCTTTCCACCTCGCCAATGCCCTGTAAAAGTTTGCTTGCTTCGATGCCCTGTTCCGGGCACCATTCCCGGCACACCTTGTCCAGGGCCTGATAAAAAATCTCGGCGAAAATAGTCACCGCAACATGCACGTTCATCAAATTTTGCGCCTGCTTCAAGCAGGCCCGCAATTCCTTAATCCGCACCTTAGAGGCGGAAAAGCCCGCATTCCTTTTTAAACGGCGCACCCGTGCGGCACGCCGGGGCTACACACGTAAAAAAAATGCAACACGCAGGAGCAAATAGGCCAGATGAATTAATCCGAGCCCTTTCTGCCAATTGCTTTTGTCCGCACGAAGATGCGTGCTCAAATAGAATGTTTCCAGCAATTTTTTGAAAGCCGTCTGATTGAAATAGACTTTGCCTTCGTACAGGGCAAAGAGTTTTTCCGAAGGAGCGCGCAGCCCGACTTTGCGTAAAAAATAGCGGTAGGCCCCATTCGTCATGGGTTCCAAAATGCTCCAGCTAAAGGGAGTTACCACATCGGGGATTACCTCACCGACGTTTTCGTCGCTCCAAACGGTTGCATTCTCCTGCGTGGTAATGGGGCGAAACTGCAAAAAATAATAGCGCCCCCCGGCAAACGCCCATTCCACGTCCACTGGCCGACCGACCAGGCCTTCCAGACGGAGTAATTCCTGCACAAAATCCGGCAGACCGGGTAACGACAAACGCCGCTCGTTTGCCGACTTTGCATTGAATGAGTGCTCTTTACGCTTCCATCGAATCTGGCGGGGCATCGCCGTGCCGTCGACTAATTTTTCGCCGAGTCCCTCGACAAATTCAAGGAGCAATTCATCATCATCTTCCTGCAAAGGAGTGCGCGTAAAAGCCACCCCGGCATACTGCGCAGGCACCATTGCCTGTAAAATAACTCCCATCTCTTCCCGTGGCGGGGAGAGATGATGCTCGCGACAATAGCTCCACACTGCGTCGGAAAACAACGAGGCCCACACTTTTTTAACAGCCTGCGCCACAGCGTTGACCGTTAAAGGCACATTCAACAGCGAGGCGTACTGCCCGGCAAACGACTGTTGCTCCAGATCTTCCTTAACCGACGATGAACGCACGGCCAGGGCAGAAACGCCCTGAGCCTTCCATTCGTCCAAAAGCGTTCCGATTTCTGATGCGAAAGCTTCGGGCAGGCTTCCCCGTTCAATACGCTTTCTAAGCCCGGCCAGCGTTTGCAACATTTCCGAAACTTCTTCCTGCTGACGCACCTGACGAACCAGTGCAAGCAAACGGTTGTGTCGCAAAAAATTCCGGAAGGCCGGAACGACAACAAAAGCCGTTCGGGGGACTAAAAAGCCCTTTTCCCGCAGAAACGCCAGATTTGCCGCTTTGCGGCCTACTTTTTCGGGCGATACGCCTCGTTCATTTGGTACGATCCATTTACGCATTGAGAATCATCTCTTCGCCAAAAATTTCCACTGAGCGTCCATCCTCCGTGCGCGCCAACCAGCGGTGGCGATAGTAAACTCCGTTGGTCAGCCATTTTTGCACGGGCTTTAATGCGGGACGATTTAACGTCAATCCGGCCAGAATTTCGCGAATTTTTTCGGGGAATGCCAGCCAATCCGGCCAGACCGGCACCAGGAAGTAAAGTTCATCCAGCCGATTTCGTTCCACAAGCTGCAAATGCAATGCGCCCAACGGGCTACCGATGCGGAGCTGCTGCGCATTGAGCCGAATTTGCACGTTGGTCGTGTGGGTAATGGTCGCAGGTGTAACCTTAACCAGCACGGAATGCGGCGCGCCCTGCCGGGGATGCACATCGCCGGCAATCCATAATTCGTCATTCATGTACATTTTAAACCACAGCCAGGAACGGATCGTTTTTTTAAGATTTAGATTTCCGTTGTTGGCATCGAAATAGGCCCGCCCGTTTACGGGAATTTCTTCGTCCCCGATGTGTTTGGGCTCGCGGATGCGCAACACTCCCTGCGCCTGTGCCCGAGGCATGTACAACTTCCAGTAAAACGGCTGTTCTCCCAGCGAAAATTCAAGCGGTTCTTTTTGCGGATGTCCATTCGTAAACCGCACATCTACTTCCACTTTTTCGTCACGCGCCCAAAGCCGTGCTTTTTCGTTTGAAAATTCCAGAAAAAAACGCGATTTGTCTGCACATTGAATTTCTGTTCCATTGCGCCGAATGCTTAACCTTTTGCGGGGAAAGATCAAAAACGTGTGGTAGTAAGGACGATTCTCTTTGTAAACAAATATGTCCAAAATACTCACCGCAAAACGGGACATGAAAGGCAACGAATGGAAGCTGAAGACCACATCGACGCCGTCGGTTCCATGCACATCAAAATAGAACCACTCGAAAGAGGGTAATTTTGAATTTTTCCGATTTTCACTGATGTCGCGCTTTTCTTTCATGAATGTTTTTTCTTTGACACATTAATAACGGAATGTTGAAAATACAAAAAAACGGGCGAGCAGAAAACAGGTGTACCCCGTTAAACACCTGCCGGTCCATTTCAGAGCTCCGCTGCATGGAAGATTTTTCCCGACACACGCCCCAAAACATTAAAAGGGCTGCCGCAGCCCAATGCCATGCGACAGCCCATCGAAAAATAATGCGTTTATTTTACATCCGCAATGCTTAACACGTGGCCTTTCTGCGGAAATTTAAACGGATTTTTTACCTGTCCGGTTTTACCATTGCGGTAATGTACCGTCAGCATTTTTTGATTTAAGGCCGTGTAAATGCTTTCTGGCGTTGTCTTGCCTTTCACGTAGAAAATTTGGGCTACCGGTTTGCCTTTTTTGAGCACGGTGCGGAAACGCACCACGTAATCATCTGTGGAAACATGGCTGATCAACATAGTGATGCTGCGATGCAACCGCGGATTACCGGCCTGCGGAAAAGGAATTTCAAATACGGCCAGTTGATCTTTCGAATATTTTTTGTAGTCATTAAACTTCAGATCGACCGGTTTGAACATGCTGTGGCGAAACTCCGATGCAGCCAACCGTTTGATTTCCGGCTGAATGAAGGCCACCTTAAAATTCAAATTGACGGTGGTCTTTTTGCCCCGGCTAATGTAAACAAGCTGGGGTTTCTCGATCACCTTTTTAATTTCTTCCGGAGTGATCACTTTGGGATCGTAGTAGATCGTGGCCAGAACCGGTTCGCCAAAATGTGTGGTAAAGCCGTACACGCCTTTGGTTTGAGCCAGCAAACGGGTTAGATAGAACTGGTCGTAGGAATCAAATAGCTTGTCGATGCCCATCGTAACCGCGCTTACTGAATCGACCGACATGGGCACCCTGGCAACCATCGTGTGTGTGGGCGTAAAGATGGCCTTTCTGATTTGCTCCGGAGTAATTAAGGAAGAATCGTAATACACTTTGGCCGTGTGCGAACGCACGTAAGTTTCCACGCCCAGGACGCCTTTGACGCGTTTCATGCGATTGGCAAACGACATGGAACTGCCGTAACATTTGATATTTTTAATACCCGCCTGTGAGAAAACAGCGGCATGACTGATTTTTTCTTTGGGCCCCCATTTTAAATTAATGGTGGGCAATTCGATGGTCATGGAAAGCAACAGCGCAATCACAATAAGTACCACTGTGGCCGTCGCCGGCATCCACTTCATCTCTTTTTTGTTGATTTTAAGCGTGTCCTTGATGGGACAGACATTCAAGCAATCTCCGCACAAATGGCAATCGATATGCTCTACCGTGTCCATGTGTGCCACATCGATTCCCATGGGACATGCAATCGTGCACAAATTACAATCGGTACAACGGTGCTCTTCGCGCGTAATTTTAAAGACGGGAAACACCCAGCCTTTCATGCGTACCGATTCCAGCACAAAACCCAGAATGGCAATGACGGCCGCGGGCCACACCCAGCTAATCTGCACGCCGAAATAGAGCAGCAACAAATAAATGACCAGCACCGCCCCAAACATGATGCCATTGCTAAAGATATTGGAAAGTGCTCCCAGAGGGCAGAAATATTTGCACCAAAATTGACGAATGAACATCGAGCCAATCACGGTAATCACCAAAGCAGCAAGCGCGTACCACAAATACACATCATGGCCGAAGCCGGTAACAAGAGCGTAGTAAGGATCGTATTCACGGCAAAAAAGCTCACTGGCAGACACCGTAAAATAAAAAGTAACGAACAACAAGGCATATTTAAAAACGCGCATCAACCGGTCGGGCCAGCCCTGCAATGTGTAAAAATGACGAAGTTTTTTGCCTACTCCGGCTAACCATTCCGTAACCGTGCCAATGGGACAAATGTAACTGCAAAACAATTTGCTAAACAAAAATACGCCCACCACCAGCACAAGGCCCATGAATATTTGAATTTCGGTCATGCTGCAGGCCAGGGAATTGTGCACCAGAAAGCTGGTTAATGCTTGCAATCCGCCGAAAGGACAATAGGCTTCAAAATCCGCAATGTAATTAGGGTCTACCAACAACCGGATGAACATGTAGCCCAACATTGCCAGAATGAGCCACTGCAGCGATACACGCCATTTGTTCCGAATTCTTTTTTTTGCCATAATTTCCTCTTAGCTCTGTTCCACAAAAATTAAATAAATTGTTGCTAATTTCACGATTTCGGCAATGTATTTCAATACTAATTCACAAATTAATGGCGATTTTCCAGTATTTTTTTAATCTCTTTTATTTCGGACTCCAGATTTTCCAATTTTGTCAAGATTTGTTGCCAGGCATCTTGCGGGTAAAGATAAGAATCGTTCCGGTTGGAATTATTAAGACTGCGGAGCAAGACAAATACAAACATGACAACCAACAAAAACATTATCCCCCAAAAGTAGGCTCCGTTCCACGTCACCGGCATGCCGCCCATCCCAGGACGCCCGGCCATGCAACCGCTTAATATTATGCCTGTTAAAAAAAGTACAAAAAATGATTTTATTATTTTCATCGCATCTGTCTCCTTTGCAAAACTAAAATTGGTCGACCTGTTTCAGCCATTCTGCGCGTCCGAAAAACGCGAGCGGATCGGCTTTCTGAAATTTGCCGTGTAATTTTTCTTTTTACCGTAGCTTTCGACGAATTCAAATCCTTGTTGCTCGGCCAAACTGCGCACAACCCGCAAAGGTAAAAAGTCGGGATCTCCGGGCTGCTCGGTAACGGAAAGAAGTCCCGATGGTCGGAGGGTATTGTAAATTCCCCGCAGGCATGCTGCCGCATCGGGCACCTCACCCAAAACCGCCACGAGAAAAACGACATCGAACGTCTCGTTGTAAAAAGGAAGAGCACAGGCATCGCCCTGCGTAAAGCGGACATTACGGAATCCTGCCTTCCGTAGTTTACGACGTGCTTTTTCCAGCATTTTCCGCTGCAGGTCGAACAATTGCAAGCTTCCTTGCGGAATGCGTCGCGCAACTTCAACACTAAAATAGCCCGAACCCGGTCCTATCTCTAACACCTGCGAATCTTCTTTGAGCCGGAGACGGTTAGCCAGCAGCGAAGGCGAAAGGATGAATTTGCGCAGGGTGGAATCCAGAACGAACGAAAGTTGATACGGGCAAATACCTTTGCCAAAAAAACGTTTGACTATTTGCATCCATTTGGCGTTATCTTTTTTCGGTGCCATGCTCTTTTGCCTGCGAACCAAACGATTCGTTTTCGTGTTTTTATCTGCAGCATTGAGCCGTAAACGCGAAAATGCCGTAGCCTTCATACGGTTTCCACAGCATTTACTTTTTTCAATTGTAAAAAGAAGAGCGGGGCTTAAGCCCCACTCCGATAGAAACTAATAGCGGTAAGGACAATAATAGCCCATGCCCGCGCCCAAACCGCGCCCGCGGGCACGTCCGGCACCACGTCCGCCACGGCCGTAACCGGCATTCATTCCCGCACCGGCTCCGTAACCGGCACCGCGGCCGTACCCGAGACCTACATTGAGTCCCAGACCCAGACCCAGTCCGAGACGGCTGCCGGCAGGCAGCAGGGCCAACTGCTGTGGCGTGAGTACCTTACGTACCTTTATGTTAAAATCCAGGGCTTTTTGTTGAATTTTTTGTTGCAAATCGGCAATGTCCTTTTGCAGGGCAACGATTTTATTTTGATTTTGTACTGGTTGCAGCATCAGCGTACGCAATTCCAGCATTTTGCTTTGCAATTTGGTGCGCAGAGGCAATACGTCTTTGTAATGCGCCGTACGCAGGTCGTTGATTTTGGTCAATTGATCGCTGGTTAGATTGAGATTAACAGCGTACGCTCCCCGGGCCGTGCCGTAAAAAGGACGATTAACGGGCACAACCGGATTTTGGGCATGGGTCGTTCCGAACAGAGCGACAAGTAAAAACAGGCTTAAAAATGTGCTGAGCTTCTTCATTTTGGGTTCTCCTTTGTTTATTGGTTACACTTTGTTGACGAATTCGAATTCGTTCGTTCATCAAGTAATACAGGAGAACCCGCATTTTTCTTTCATTTTTTTTGAAAAATTTTTTTATTTTTGGGTTTGTTCATGAATTAAAATATTTCGAATATAACCGATAAAAATTTCATTAAAAAATTGACTTTCCTAATATTTTTATTAATTTAAATATCAGCTCATCTACCACGTGTAGAAGGAGTAACGAAGTCGTTCCTGATTTCAGGAGCGGCTTTTGCGTTTATTGTGTATAAGTTTTCTTTAAATAATAAATTGCTTTTTATTAACTGTAATTAAGAAAAAATCGGGCTACACTGCGGGTAATCATTCCAAATTTTCCCTTGAAAAATTCGGCCATTCTTCTTTTTATTCCTTTTCACCATGTCGGAACCCCATGTTCCCCATTGTTTAAAAAAGAAAGGAATACCGTTTTCTTCGCATTGCTTTTTAATATTGATCACCCATTCTTCTTTCATCGGTCTGGCTTTTGGGCCACTTTCACCACCAACGATGACCCAATCAATGCCGGTTAGATCAATCTCTCCCAAATCTTCCAGAAGGGGCTCCATGGATAAGAATTTAATCATTGCAGGAATATTGCGAAGTTTTTCGATGCGCGGTAAACCGGATTTTTTATCTTCTACGGTTACGCCAAGCCATACGTTTTTCGGTGGTATTTTGTCAGCAAAATATTCAGCCATCCTGCTTTCCCGTTTAGTTAAAATCTGATAAACATGTTGTGGGGCTTGTTCAATGACGTTAAAAATTTTGTCC
>CAYXUS010000270.1:0-3092 GCA_964468415.1 uncultured Caldithrix sp. | reverse complement strand
ACCGGGCCTGCGGTATTCCAGGAAGTTTTTCCTGGACGGGTTGGGCCGCTTTGATTAAAACCCATCCCGCCCACAGCGACACGGTTGTAATGCGCAGCGAAGGTTGCGGCGGCTGCCATGTCGGCGGGAACTACCAGCCGGCTACCGAAGCCATGCTTCCCGGGGGCAAAGTTCCCAAGGAGGCGCAGCAGGGCATCGACTGCCTTATTTGCCATTCGCAGACTTACGACATGAACTACAAGTACGTAATCAAAGACAAACGGGGATTGCGCTGGAATCAGGATCGCACCATGAAGGCGGCCATGGCCGTAACAAAACCCACAGCCTACAATTGCTTAACCTGTCACCAGCATGATTTGGGCGGCGATGTGTACAAATACAACGAGGCTTCCAAGGCCCTCGGTTATAAGAACAAACGCATTTTGCACGAAGGAACCAAACGCGGTACGGCCTTTTCGCCTCATGACGATGTGCACGCCAAGGCCGGCATGGTTTGTACCGACTGCCACGTTCCCGAAGGTCACAAAATTCCCCGCGGCACAAAAGGCGTGGATCTGGTTTCCAATGATTTGCCCGGGAAACCCGTTTCTTGCGAATCGTGCCACACTTCTGCTCCGCATACCGAATCGGTCGATCGGGTTATTCTGAACGGGCATGTGGGACGTCTGGCTTGCGAAACCTGCCACATTACTCATTTACAGGAAGAAAACGTTGTATTGCGCGATTGGGTGCACCCCACCTGGAGCGAAGAAGAAGGCATGTACGTTCCGACCGATATCTATCGTTCCGGTGAAACCAACAAAGGCTTCATCTTTCTGTGGTTCAACGGCAAAGGCACCTATTTGGCCAATGCTCTCGGCGACAATCCGTCCAATCCGGGCCATTACGATCCGTTAAACAAGCAATTGGTCGAAATTACCGATCCCGAAATTGTGGCTGCCATTCGCCAGAAAGCCCTGGAATTAAAAAAGGTGTACAAAGACCTGGATGTGGATCAATACGTCCACACCGTCACACATCCGCTTTCACAGCTTTCTCCGGAAATGCGCAAGCAGCGCTCCGAGATGCTCCGAAAATACATTCGCCCCATCATGGAAAAAGGCCAGAGCAAAATTTACCCGTTTAAACTTTTTAATGCCATGATGTACGAAGACATGGGCAACCAGGGACCCTTTGGCGCCATGATTATGCCCTTTGACTACGCCACTTACTACGAAAAAGGCGATCCCAGGCTGTCGGTTTTCACGGCATTGCAAATGCCCATTATGAAACGCATGTACGAATTGCCGTTTAAAGAATATATGATGGACGAATATATGCACTATTTTGGCGTAAAAACATGGAATACAACGTTCCCCATCCAAAATGGCAAACTGCACAACGTAGAGCCCCACTGGATGCGCCAAATGGGTACTTTGATGGTTAACCACGGTATCGTGAAGGAAGGCCGGACGTGTGTGGAATGTCACTCACCGCACGGTATTATGGATTTTAAGGCTCTGGGTTATTCTCCCGAAAGAATAAAAGATTTGCAGAATCTTCCCGAGCTTAAAACTTTCCACAAACTGTGAGACTGCATCTGCAAAACAAAAAAAGCCCCGATAAAAATCGGGGCTTTTTTGTAGGTAAAAATACGATTGTGATTAAGCATCCGGGTGTTCAAAAATTAATACACCGATAAACCCGAACACTCCGGTAACAAGCACAATAAGCGCATCAAGCCATTTGTACTTAATTTTCTGCTCTCTCCGCCAGAAAAGCAAAACAAAAAGCATGAGCACCACATTTAAAATCAAAGCTTGCCACCGATAAGATGTAAAATCAAAATTGATGAAATAGGTCCGCCCCGATTGCAAAGTCAGTTCAAACGGAAAAATAAATGTGTTTGCTTTTCCCACAAGCATCTCTTCTTTCGTCGGCCAGGTTTCCGTGTGTGTTTTCAGCAAATTATATTGCCGATCGGTCAAATAGGTGGTCGAATGTCCGTAAGAACGGATCGTGATCCAGCGGAAGAAAATATTCCCCATAAAAATAATCTGATCGGTTTTGCGATTGAACTCTTTGACCGGTAACGGCTGCAGGCGTTCGGGATCCAACATAACCAAAAACAAACGGTTGTCATCGGATATGGCAATCCCGCAAAATTCCCTAATTTCCTTTTCTTTTACGGAAATCCAGACAATTTTCAGACCTTTCGGCAGCGAAATATTTTTACAGTAGGGTTTACCATGTACCTTTTTAAGATGAAAAAGCTGCCAATCCTGATCCACAATAAAATATCCGGCATCGTAAGGCTTTCGCGTGGTCGGATTGCCATAAATGCCCCGGGCAGGGAAATGGAAGCCTTCCCGGATTAAAGCATCGGAAAAAATTTGCGTTAACGAATCGACAACCCGATTTGTGTGGGCATTAATAAATTGCATGACTTCATTAATCCTGAAATATTCGTCAGGCAATCCCAGACGCAACCGGGGAGGTTTCGATTCGAACAGTGGAAAAACCGGAATTTGCGGCGGATTGATGTCTTTGGTCGTGATCCGCATGGAAATATTATTGTGACGAATTTCTTCCAGAGTAATGGGTTGCCCCAACAGAGAATCCGGCATTTGGCCACGGGCAGCCAACAGACGATAGTTAAGCAACGGGAGTAATTTATCGGCTTGTTGACGGGTATATTTGTTGCCATCTTCATCCGTAAAATAATATTCCCCGTGTCCCAAATGTCCGATCATAAACTTTTCAAGAACCGGGCTGTAAAAAACCATTGGCGGAACAATGCGGGGTTCAAAACTGACCCAATACAATTGTGGCAGGTACACCGCTGCAACAAATACGGTGAGAATAATTAATAAATACCGACTCAAGCGCACAATCATTTCATAACTCCTTTCTTAAATCGATAGCCCGTGTAAAGAATGCCTATGCTCCACAAGAGAGAAAGGATGAAGAAATAGATGAGTGAATTTTTGTAGATTTCGAACGCGTAATTGTTTAACAAAGTTTGAATAAAAAGCACGCCAAGCACAATAATTAAGCCGCGTTTCAACCAGATGCGTTCGACAAATGTCATGCTGGTAACCCAATAGGTCACA
>CAYXUS010000269.1:0-15359 GCA_964468415.1 uncultured Caldithrix sp. | reverse complement strand
GCGATAGGTTATGCCGCTAATCGCCAAAAAAACGAGCCCTACCGCACTTATCCAAACAATTAAATGTGTTTTAAAACGTGCCAACGATCGTATCCACCTGCTCCTTTGTATTTCACCAGATCGCTCAGTTCGCAATCCGCGTTAAACTTATTAAATCGAATTCGCTTTTTCCCGCGGCGACCTCCGTACGGCCCCCTGTTAAGTTCACAAACAATTTCTCCCCATCTTTTAACGTTACCGTGTCACGCACGGCATAGTGCGTCCAAACCGTGTCGGATACGGACACCGAACATTCCACCCGCACAGTGGAATCGGGCTGTTCGACCAGCAATTGAGCACTTCCCGGAATCCCGTGCATTTTCCCGTAAAAGGCAAACAGGTAAACATGGCGTCCCGGATGCTCCGCGATGGAATAGACAAACGTTTTGTGCGACGGAGCCATCCATTCTGCCGCAAGAGAGACACAATAATTTCCACCGTCTTTCGGAGCATCTTTGAGAATTTTCGGGTTCAATCCCTTTTCCCCCTTCCAGCCGGCCAATGTGGCTTTTCCATCCTTCTCAAAAGAGGGGTTCTTGATCAAATTGTCAACTTCTCCGGCGGGATTGACCACTACATTGCATGCGATGATGCTTCCCAAAACTCCCATTGCCAATCCCACGATTTTGCCCCAACGCATTTGGCCTGCTCCTACCAATGACTACTGTTTGTTTTGAACCTAAGGAAACCTGCCCTCAATTTCAACCCCAAACGACCGGATCTCGTCATTTTGTCGTCGAAATTTCGTCAACCGGCCAAATTTCGCCAGAGCGCAAAACCGGCCCGCGCTGTGCTTTTCTGCCGTAAATTCAGGCCCGGCCCCCTTCCCTCCCGATTTTGCTCATTCCAAAAAACTTATGGCACAATCTTTGTTTTCCTTCGGATGGTTGTAATGAATTTTAACTTTTTAAGGAGACGACCCTATGGAAAAAATCATTCCTCGCTGGGAATGGCGCACTTTCGGCGATTCGCTGGAAGACGGCATCAAAGCCATTCAACAATACCCGGAAGGCAAAGTCCGCCAGAGCGCCGAAATTTACATCCTTTCGGAACGCAGTAACGACAACACCAAAATCCGCGACGAGCTGATGGACATCAAAACCTTGCTGCGTGTAAATACGGACGGGCTGGAACAGTGGACGCCCATTTTAAAAGCCGGTTTTCCCATTCACATTACCGATTTGGCCATTGTGTACAAGGCGTTCAATCTGCCCTTTCCCTATTTTGAAAAAGATGAATACACCTACGATGAGTATCTGACTGAATTAATCGGCAAAAATAAAAAGCTGTACACCATTAATGTGCAAAAAGAACGACACGGCTTTATGATTGACGACTGCATCGTGGAATTTGCCGAAGTTACCTTTAACGACAAACCCATCCGCACCATCGCCGTGGAACATGCCGATCCCGAATTGGTCATTAAAACCGTCAAAAAGCTGGGATTGGATCATTACGAAAACATTAATTACATCAAAGCCATGAAAATGCAGGTTGGTTTACCTTATTAACGGCAACGCGTAATCATGGAAAAACATCGTTTTGCTTCCGGCCCCATTGAGGAAATCTCCTGGGGCCGCTTTGTGATTAACGGTCAGGAAAATGCCAAACGGAATGACGGCACCATTGTCGGTGCGGGCAAAGACATCTGTTTGGTTGAAGGTCGGCTTCAGCCGTGGAAAGAGCGCAAAGGGCACCTGCTCACACGGGACATGCTTGCCCCGGTCATCGACAACCCGCGGGTTAAAACGATAATCATCGGAAACGGCTATTACGGGGCGCTGGAAGTACCCGGCGAGGTGCGCGCCTTTGTGCAAAGCAAGGGAAAGCAACTGATCGTGCAAAAAACTCCGCAGGCCTGTGCTCTGTACAACGAGCTGTTCGCAAAAGGCGAACCCGTTGCCTTGCTGGCCCACGGCACCTGCTAAATCGGCAAAATACAAGTAAACGAAAGAAAGGCAGAACATCATGGCACAAGAAATCGAACGTAAATTTTTGGTAAAAGACGATTCCTTTAAAAAAGATGCGTTCAAATCCACCCGCATTGTACAGGGGTATCTCTCTTCGGTACCGGAACGCACGGTTCGCGTACGCATCAAGGGCGACAAGGGCTATTTAACCGTAAAAGGCATCGGTAACGCCTCGGGCGCCAGCCGCTTTGAATGGGAAATCGAAATTCCCAAAGAAGACGCGGAAAACCTGCTGAAAATTTGCGAACCGGGTGTAATTGACAAAACCCGCTATTTGGTTAAGGCCGGCGAACACACCTTTGAGGTGGACGAATTTTACGGCGACAACGAAGGTTTGACCATTGCCGAAGTGGAATTGGAATCGGAGGATCAGGAATTTGAGAAACCGGCCTGGCTGGGCAAAGAAGTCACCGGCGATCCGCGCTTTTACAATTCCATGCTGATGAAAAATCCCTTTAAAAACTGGAAACACGAGCTGTAAAACGTAAAGGCATGAAATAACCCTATGGCTAAATTCATTCGTCATTCCGGAATCGGGGCATTGCTTTTTCTCATTTTGGGAATTTCTTCGTTGTGGGCACGTTTTCCCGAAAAACCGATTACAATCATCGTGCATTCCAAGCCGGGCAGCGCCATCGACATTACCTCGCGGCAAATTGCCAACATCGGACGCAAATATTGCCCGGTGCCGATTTTGGTGGAAAACAAAAGCGGCGGCTCGGGCATTGTGGCCATGCGCACGGTATTGAGCAAACCCGATGACGGCTACACCGTGCTGGCCGTGACAAAATCGTTTATTTCCACGGTTCTGTTAACCAAAAGCGGCATTAGCATGGACGACTTTTACTTTTTGGCCTGCATGGTCGTCGACCCCGAAGCCTTGATTACCAACCGTCATTCCAAAGTGCGCACGCTGGAAGACATCATTCGCGATGCCAGGGCCAAGCATGGCAAACAACGCTGGCTGGGCCCGCTGGTCGGCGGGGTTGACCATTTAATGGCCGTTAAAACATGGGAAGTGCTGGGCATTAAAGGGGAATGGATTCCTTACGAAGGCGGATCCGACGCACTGGCCGCATTGATGGGCCGGCAAGGCGCCGTGTACGTGGGCAATCCCGTGGACGTACTGGGACGCCCCGATTTGATGGTGGCGGTCGTGGCCGCCCCCGAACGCCTGCCCCACTTTCCGGACACGCCCACTTTCGTTGAAAAAGGGTATCCGCTTAAAAGTGAGGTACTCTGGCGGGGCTATGCCGTAAAAAAAGGAACCGATGCGCAGGCCATTACCTTTTTAACCGAATTTTTCCGCAAAGTAAGTCAGGATTCTGCCTGGCTTAAATTTGTGCACAGCACGGCCGCACAGCCCGTTTTTTGGGACCATCCCACATTTACCCGGCATGTGAATCACGACCAAAAAGAGGCCATCAAATATCTGGAAAAAGCTGGCATTCTCAAAACGGCGGCGCCGGAAAAAACAAAAAAACAAACGCGAACCGCTCTTCTGCTTCTGGCCCTGTACGGGCTGGTCATCGGGCTGACCTTTGCCTTCAAGCGTCAGTGGATCTCGGCCGATACGGTCATCGGTCTGCTGCTCATCTTCTTGGGCATTTTTCTTTACACCTTGACGCTTGATTTTCCCAAAGGCAAGCTCACGGCTACCGTGGGGCCGGCTTCCATGCCCCGGCTGTGGATTTACGGGCTGTGGTTCTTTAGCCTGTGGATGATTGTAACCCGCATCAAAAACGGAAAACAGATAGATGCGGCCCCGGCCTCCCAACTACGTACCCCCGTGTTGTTGGCAGGGCTGATGTTGCTGTACGTGATTTTGGTGCCGTATCTGGGCTATTACATTACCACATTCCTGTTTCTCATCGGCGGAGCCTATCTGCTCAATTACCGCAGGCACGTGCTCATTTGGGCCACGGCACTTAGCTACATTTTGTTTTCGTATGTGGTGTTTTACAAAATTTTGCAGGTGCCTTTACCCACGGGGAAATGGTTCTATTGATAAAGAGTTTTTGGGGTAGAAATTACAAATTAAAAATTACGACTTACGAATTACGAATTACGAATTAAAAATTTTTAACGAATAAGCACGACGGACATTATGGAAATTCTGACATACTTAACACAGGGCTTTCAACTCATCTTAAACTGGACGCCATTGTTCATCATCGTCATTGGGGTGATGATGGGAATTCTGGTAGGCGTTATCCCCGGGCTGTCGCCGGCTATGGGGGTGGCTTTGTTGGTGCCGTTCAGCTATGGCATGAATCCGTTAAACGCGCTCATTTTGCTCACTTCGGTTTACGCCGCAGCCAATTACGGAGGTACCATTACGGCCATTGCCATTAACACCCCGGGCACGCCTTCGGCCATTGTTTCCACCTTTGACGGTTACCCGCTCACCAAGCAGGGGCAACCCGGCCGCGCCCTGGGCACTTCGGTAATTGCCTCCACGATCGGCGGATTTTTCGGAGCGCTCATTTTGGTTTTCTTCTCAGGCCCTTTGGCCAAAGCCGCTTTGAAGTTTGGCCCGGCCGAATATTTTGCTTTGGCTGTTTTCGGTCTGACAATCATCTCATCGCTCTCGCGCGGAAACTGGATTAAGGCCTTTATTGCCACACTCATCGGCCTGCTTTTAAACACCGTGGGCATGGATCCGTTTACCGGCTATCTGCGCTTTACCTTTGGCATTCCTGAGCTGGCCGACGGGTTCGGTTTTATTCCCGCGTTGATTGGCCTGTTTGCTCTGGGCGAAATTTTTCTTTCATTGGAAAAATCGGAAAAGGTGCAATCGACGGTCAAAAAAATCTCCGCACAAATGCCCAGGTTCAAAGAAATCTGGCAAATCAAACGCACCATTTTCCAATCGTCGATCATCGGCACGCTGATTGGCGTAGTACCCGGAGCGGGAGCAACCATCGCCGCCTTTATTGCCTACGGCGAGGCCAAACGCATTAGCAAAAATCCGGAAAAATTCGGCAAAGGCGCACTGGATGGTATTGCGGCTTCCGGTGCGTCCACCAGCGGCTCGGTGGGTGGTGCTCTTGTCCCGCTTTTAACGTTGGGCATTCCGGGCAGCGCCGCCACCGCCGTACTCATCGGTGCGTTGATGCTGCACGGTTTAACGCCCGGTCCGGAGCTTTTCAAGAGCAACGCAGCCGTAGTGTACGGGCTGTTCGCCAGTTTGTTTTTTGCCTATCTGGCCATGTTTGTTCTGGGCTACCTGGGCAACCAATTGTGGATCAAAATCATCTCTTTGCCCAAGGAACTGCTCTATCCCATTATTCTGGCCATCGCCTTCATCGGCAGCTATTCGGTCAACAATTCCATGTTCGATGTGTGGAGCTGCCTGGGCTTCGGTATTTTGGGCTGGCTGTTGCGACGCTACAATTTCCCCACGGCTCCGGTAATTTTGGGACTCATCCTGGGTTTCCTGGCCGAAACCAACTTCCGTCGTGCTCTTTTGATGGGCGATTGGCACATCTTTTTTACCCGGCCGGTCAGTTTAATTCTTTTGATCCTGGCCTTTTTATCCTTCTTTTACCCGATTTTCAAAGAGAAATTTAAGACTAAAAAATAGAGGAAGTATCATGGCATTATTATTCAAAAAAACCAAATTACTGGAAGCACAAATCGATGAATATTTGGATTGCGTCGTACGGGGCGCGCTACTCTTTCGTCAGGGTGTAAAATACTATCTGGAAAACAGCATGGACGATTTCGAAGAACGTCTGAACGATCTGGACAGTCTGGAAAGTCATGGCGACCAATTGCGCCGCCAGATCGAAACCGGCCTGTACGAGCACACCCTCATTCCGGAATCACGCGGAGATGTTCTGGGTCTTCTGGAAAGTACCGACGCCGTATTAAATACCATGAACGAAACGCTGATGCAGTTCTCCGTGGAAATTCCCGAACTCATTCCCGAACTTCACCAGATGTACATTGAGCTGGCCGAAGTTTCCACGGCGGCGGTCGAAGCAATGGTTTTGGCCATTCGTGCCTATTTCCGCGATTTGAATGCCGTGCGTGACCACATTAACAAGGTACAGTTTTACGAAAACGAATCGGACAAAATCGCCCGCAAAATCAAGCGTATTGTCTTTCGCAAAGATCTGCGATTGAGCCACAAAATTCACATGCGCTATTTTGCCTACCACATCGAAAACATTGCCGACGAGGCCGAAGACGTAACGGATCGTTTGGCCATCGCAACCATCAAACGCTACTTATAAACGGGAGCCTGAAGCATGATTTGGTTTTTTTTACTTAGCGGTCTGTTTTTGGGTTGGTCGTTGGGAGCAAACGACGCAGCCAATATTTTCGGAACGGCGGTTGGCTCCAAGATGGTGCGTTTTAAAGTGGCCGCCATTGTGGCCAGCGTTTTCGTCATCATCGGGGCGGTTATCAGCGGGGCCGGTGCGGCGCACACCCTGGGCAAATTGGGTGCGGTTAACGCCCTGGCCGGGTCATTTACCGTGGCGCTGGCCGCAGGGGCAACCGTGGCCTGGATGACCAAATTGAGTTTGCCGGTATCCACCACACAGGCCATCGTTGGCGCCATTATCGGCTGGAACCTGTTCACCGGTTCTCCCACCGATCTGAATTCTCTGGGAAAAATTCTGGGAACGTGGGTCATTTCTCCGGTACTGGCCGCCGTTTTTTCCATTGTACTTTTTAAACTTTTCAAACTAATTTTAGGCAAGGCCCGCATCCACATGCTGGAATTGGATGCCTACACGCGTGCCGGTTTAATTTTGGTAGGGGCCTTCGGAGCTTACAGCCTTGGCGCAAACAACATCGCCAATGTGATGGGTGTGTTTGTGCCTTCTAATCCTTTCAAAGATTTGTATTTGCTGAACATTGTGCATTTTACGGCCAGTCAGCAGTTGTTCTTGCTGGGTGGACTGGCCATTGCCGTAGGCATTTACACCTATTCCTACAAAGTAATGGCCACCGTGGGCAGCGAGGTGTACAAGCTCACCCCGGTAATGGCATTGATTGTGGTACTTTCGGAATCGCTCGTACTCTTTTTGTTCGCTTCGGAATCGCTGGAGCACTGGCTTTTGGCCCACGGTCTGCCGGCCATTCCGTTGGTGCCGGTTTCCAGCTCGCAGGCCGTTGTCGGCGGAGTAATCGGCATTGGTTTGGCCAAAGGAGGCAAAGGCATTAACTACGGCATTCTGGGAAAAATCGCTTCGGGCTGGGTTTCCACGCCTCTGGCCGCAGGATTGCTCTCTTTTGTACTTTTATTTGTGGTACAAAATGTTTTCGAGCAAGAAGTCGTGCGTCCCGTTACGTACGAAATTTCCCAGCCGGTGCTCAAAGAAATCGAAGCCCACAACATTCCCACGCACAATTTGCAAAAATTAATGGGCAAAGAATTTCACAACATGTCGCAATTTCGTTCTGCGCTGAAATCTCTGGAAGACCTGGACGAATCGCAACTGTACCAAATTTTCCAGATTGCAGAAAAAGACAGTTTTGTGATCGATTCGTCCGTGGCGCGGCAGGAATTAAGTCCGGCCTATTTTACCCCGGGACAGCTTCGGGCCATTCGTGCTTTGTACGGAAAGGTGTTTACCCACAAATGGGAGCTGGAAAAGGCATTGGCCGAATTGAGTCCCGATTGGCGTTTCAAAAAGGACGAAAAAAATCTTTTGAACAAAGAATACAACAAGGCGCTGCGAAAAAAATTGCAGACTTTGTATTTAATCTTTAAAGTCAAAAAATAACAACGTTCAACTTAATTATAAGGAGAAATGGAATGAAAAGAGGGATGAGATCGACCGGTAAGCTCTTCATTTTTATTCTTTTACTTGCCGGGATGGCTTTTGCCCAAAGCAAAGATGTGCGTAAAGGAACTTCGGAATGGGACAACGGCATTTATTTTTGGAAATCGCAAGATGGCGACTTTTCCGGTCGTTTCGACGGTCGGGCCTTTATTAACGGTGCCTACTTTTTCGAGAACAAAAACAAGCTGAGTAACGGCACCCATTTGCGCAAAGCCCGCTTGGCCATCAAAATGAAGTTGTGGAAAAACTGGGGTACCGAGTGGGACATGGATATTGCCGAAGGCGTGGTAGAAATTAAAGACATGTTCCTGGCCTACCGGGGCCTGAAAAACAGTGAAATAAAGTTCGGGCATTTTAAAGTGCCTTTTGGTCTGGAAATTTTGACCAGTTCACGTTACATCGCCTTTTCCGAAAGGGCTTACAACGCACTGGCCTTTAAAATGGGACGCCGCATGGCCCTGCAATATGCCCATTGGGGCGACCATTGGAACATCCGCAGCGCCGTGTACGGGCAAACCTTTGACACGAAAAAAGACAAAACCAAAGACGAAACCGGCGGCGGATTTGCCACACGGCTGGCCGTGGCCCCTATCCAGACTTCCCAGTTGGTTGTGCACACCGGAATTTCGGCCGCCTTTACCAACCCGGACGACCAGGCCAACACCGTTGACTTCAAAAGCGAACCCGAAACAAAAATCGGCGACACGGAAATCCTGAACACCGGCAAAATTCGCAACACCGATTACACCCTGCGTCAGGGCATCGAAGGTGCCATTGCCTACAAAAATTACCATTTGCAGGCCGAATACAATTTTGTGCAGGTTAAACGTCTGAACAATCTCTCCACCGCACACTTCGATGGCGGCTACGTGTACTTTTTGTGGACAATTACCGGTGAATCGCGTCCGTGGAACAAGAAAGAAGGCGAATTTGGTCAGTTAATTCCCAATAACGAAAAAACCGGTGCTTGGGAAGTTGGCCTGCGCTTTAGCCATTTGAATTTGTCCGATACCAAGGCGCTCATTTTGGGTGGCCGGGCCAACAACTACACGCTGGCTTTGAACTGGTACGCCAATGCCAACATGGTTTTTCAACTCAATTTCACCCGCGTCGAAACTTCGCCCAATGCCACGGGCAACGGTTTTGTGGGTGATGACCAGTTCAGCTACCTGCAATTCATGACAAAATTTTTCTTTTAAACCAACAAGGAGAGGCCAATCATGAGAAAACGCAATCTCTGGCTATTTTTTGTTGCCTTCGGTTTAATCATTACCGGATGCAAAATAAATGACACCGTTTCGGGCACACAGGAAAAGCCCAAAAGCGACATCAAACTGGTCATTAATGAATTCCTGGCCAGCAACGATGCCTGCTGCGCCGACGAATACGGCGAATTTGATGACTGGATGGAATTGTACAATTACGGAACCGATACCATCGATATCGCCGGGCTCTATTTTTCGGATGATCCGGCCGAAGTCAACAAATGGCAAATTCCGGCTACCGATCACGCCAAAACAAAAATTCCTCCGAAAGGCTTTCTGGTGCTCTGGGCCGACGGCCAGCCGGAACAGGGTGTACTGCATTTGAATTTTAAACTTTCCAGCGGAGGCGAATCCATCATCGTGGCCGAATCGGACGGCCAGACCATTATCGACGAATACACTTACGGTCCGCAAACCACCGATGTTTCCATGGGGCGCGTTCCCGACGGTGGCAATGAATGGCAAACCTTTGAAAAGCCGACGCCGGGAAGCTCAAACACCGGTCAACCACCGGCGCCGAACCCGGTTCCTCCGGTCATCGAAAACATCCGAATTTCTCCCGACACCATCCAGGCCGGAGACATGGTAACCATCTCGGCCACCGTTACCGACAAAGACGGCGATTTGAGCAGCGTAACACTGACCTACGGCGATTCGCTCCAGTCGACCGTGGACATGAGCGCCAACGGCGATACCTACAGCGTGCAGGTCGGCCCTTTTGAAGACGGGGTGCGCATTTACTATTTTATTACGGCCAAAGATGCCAAAGACCTCACGACTACTTCCGATACGCTTTCGTTCGAGGTGGGCTACGTGGCACCGGTCCTCTACATTAACGAATTCCTGGCCAGTAACGATGCCTGCTGTGCCGACGAATACGGCGAATTTGACGACTGGATCGAAATTTACAACCCGGGCGACACTCCCGTGGACATCGGAGGCATGTACATCTCCGACGACAAGACCGATTTAACCGCCTGGCAAATTCCCACTTCTGCCCCGGATTCCACCACCATTCCGGCACACGGTTTTCTGGTGCTCTGGGCCGACAAACAACCCGAACAGGGTATTTTGCACGTCAATATTAAACTTTCCAGCAGCGGAGAAGATATTTGCCTTACCGCTCCGAACGGCACAACCGTCATCGACTCGCTGACTTTCGGCAAACAAACCACCGATGTTTCCATGGGACGCCTGCCCGACGGCAGCGATAACTGGACGACCTTTACCACTCCCACCCCCGGAGCGCCGAATCAATGAAAAAGCTTTTGCTTTTATTAGGCGTGACATTCGCGCTACTGGAAGGATGTTCCTTAACCGAGCCGGCGCCCGACGAATCGTCGGCTCGGTTTTTAAAACCGTTGCACACCTACGAGTTGACGGTTGCCGAGCCTTCCGGCCTTTCGCTGAACGCGGACAATACTTTCCTCTGGACGGTAAGCGACCAGACCAACCACGTGTACAAAATGACGCTTACCGGACAGGTTGTGGACACTTTACGTTACGAGGGATACGATCTGGAAGGAATTACGTTCGATTCGGCCCGCCAGGTTCTCTGGGTGGCCGAAGAACATTCGCGCGAATTGGTTAAATTGGATCTAAAAGGGAACGAACTGGAACGGCACCGCATTCTGGAAGGATTTGACAACAGCGGGCTGGAAGGACTTTGCATCGATCGCGAACACAATTTTTTCACAATAAAAGAAAAATCTCCCGGCCTGTTTCTCGCCTTAAATCCCGATTTTAGCATCAAACGGCAAATCGAACTTACCTTTGATGACGACAATTCCGGTTTGTGGGCCGACACTCTGCAAAATCGTTTCTGGATTTTAAGTGACCAATCGCAGTCTTTTTACCTGTGGTCTCCGGACAAAGGGGTGATCCGGCAATTTAAAATTCCCGTAAAAAAGCCGGAAGGCATTGCCATTGATTTCCAAAATGCTCTGGCCTACATCGTTAGCGATGCAGAATCGAAACTGTACGTGTTCGCACTGCCCGGAGAGTCGGCCCGCTAATTCCTTACTTTTTGTTCTTTTTCTTTGTTTTCGGGCTTAGGCTCTCCGCCCGATGCACAATGTGGTTGCCAAAACGATCCACCAACAAATCCTGCACCTTGTCCAGTCGGGCCTGTTTGGCGTCGATCGTCTCGAAAATAGAGCGTTGGGCATTGTGCCTGGGATCGAAGCCGCTTACCCCCACCCCGGTTAATCGCACCTTCCTGCCCGGCAAATAATTCTGTTCGAACAAGCGCAAAACAATGTCCAGTATTTCCTGCGTTCGATCCGTCGGGGTGGCAATGGTTTGCGCACGGGTAATCGTATTAAAATCATCATAGCGCAACTTAAAATGAATCGTGCGTCCCTTTAATCCTTTTTTGCGCAAACGATAGCCCACTTTTTCTGTCAACAAAATCAGGCGCTTACGAATCACTTCCGGATCATTGGTGTCTTTTTCGAAGGTGTGCTCGTTGCTTACCGACTTCACTTCGCTGTGTACGACGACCTGCCGATCGTCTATTCCGTGCGCCAGACGGTAAAAATGTTCACCCAAAGCCCCCAATTTGTCTTTGAGCACCCAAAGCGGAAATCCGGCCAAATCGCCAATGGTGTTAATGCCCATCTTGCGCAAAACTTGCTGAGTTTTCTCTCCGGCACCCCACAAATAAGAAATATCCAGCGGATGAAGAAATTCCTTAATTTTGTCCGCTTCGACCACCACCAATCCGTCGGGTTTTTCCAGTTCGGAGGCAATTTTGGCCAGATACTTATTCGGCGCAACACCAATGGAGCAGGTTAAACGCTGTTCGTCCCGAATGCGTTGCTTTATTTTCCGGGCAATGGAAACGGCATCGCCGAACAAACGGACACTTCCGGTCACATCCAGAAAGGCTTCGTCGATGGAAAGCGGTTCCACCAAATCGGTAAACTGTTTAAAGATGGCAAATATCTGTTGACTAACCCATTCGTACAACTCGCCTCTCGGAGGCACAAAAATTCCATGCGGACACAAACGGTAAGCCTGCGATATGGGCATGGCGGAATGAACCCCATATTCACGGGCCTCGTAGGAACAGGTAGAAACAACCCCGCGTCCTTTTCCCCCTTTGGGGTCGGCACCGACAATCACGGGTTTGCCTCTTAATTCCGGATGCTCTCTTTGCTCAACGGAGGCAAAAAAGGCATCCATATCCACGTGTAAAATGTAGCGTTCCATTAACTAAGGCCCAAAGGTCAAGACAATTTTGACAATATTTTTAAGTTCGTATTCATGCAAAATTCATCAGGCTCATTCCATTAAAATCAGATTCAATATTCTTCCTTTATGTTTCAGTACTTACCCCCCGTACTGTTTTTCTACTTCTTTGTTTCGAGTTTTAAATTTCCTAAAATCCTTTTTCTCTTCTTGTGCATAAACTACGTTCCACATAAGTGGATTTTGCATATCGATCAGCAGCACAAGGTTTGCTAAAGAAGTAAACACTAACAGGATAATGTCTTAATTTATTAAATTCAAGTTTGTTTTTCCTGCTTGAAAGGTTATTTCATGTATTTCACTTTCCGCTTCAGGCAAGTTTGTTGCCCCTTTTCAAAGACTACCTTGACAATTGTATCCAGCCGAGGTTCTTTTATTACTCATCCCCTGTTCCTACTATTTTTTACAGTCATATTTGAACATAAGAAAAAAACTCCAGCCTGTCGGTTGCTTTGGCACACGAAATGGGGCGGTCAGTGTATGTTTTTTAGTGAATCTCTGGGAGTGGTTTTGTGGAACAGGGCCTGCCAGTTTTTCAACAAAGAGCTATCCGCCATCTGAGGTTCCTGGCTAAAAATGCGATAACGGCGGCCGTTCGTTTGTCCTTCTGCATTCAAAACCGTAACATACGCTGCCCATCGTTTATCGGGCGTATAGTATCTGCCGTCAGGTGTAAATAAAACAAAACTCTGTGTGCTATCACTTGTCGAAAAAAATTTCGCCCCCACTGTCCATTCTTCCCTTTGGATATTCCAGATAAGGATTGTACCATTATCATCCACGCTTATTATCCGGTCTCTATCCATTATAAGCGCAGCGCTTTCTAAATTGTAATGGAATGAGGCCAGTTTCATTAGACGATTCTTTCCTTTAATATCCAGAACTTCAATAAACGAATGATTTTTGCAGACCAACCAGCGCCCATCCGGGCTAAACGTTAAAGTTTTAATCTCATTCGAACAGTGGAAAGTAGTTTTTTCCATCCTCCCCCGGATTCCGTCCCAAATGTGAATGTTATTTTTAGTGTCGGCGATGAAAAGCTGGCCACTGTTGGGTCGGTAAGCTATGGCCACGGGTAGCCAGGATAAATTCTTTAATGCCAGCACCCTTTCCCCGGTGCGGATATCCCATTGGCATAGTAATACATCTTTTTTCTCTCTATGTCTTAATGCAATTTTTATTAAATAATCCAGATCGCGCTCCTTTTTAAAAGGGATAGCCGCCAACCACGGTTTAAAGGGATGAAAAGCCAAAGAAACATAAGAAATTCCAGCCGATGGCAACACCTTTAATGTACGCTGCTGCCTAACGTCCAGCAATTTAATGCTCCCATCGGGTTCCGAATTGGCCAATAAAGGACGTTGGGGATGCCATACAAAGGGGATGGAATTAGGAACAATTACATCGATACCCGTTAAAATATGTTTCTGAATTTCTCTCCCTTTTTTAATTTCCCAATATCGACCCGTAGAGATATCCATCACTCCTTTTGCACCGTTCTCAAATTTTTCGGCAAGATACTTGCCGTCCGCACTGAATGTTAGAGTGTTAAGGGGAAGAGAATCCGGAGATGGGAGAAATTTCTTCCGAACCAGCCGGGCTATATCCCATATCGTTACTTGTCCGTATTTTGAAGCGGTTGCTAAAAATGTACCATTCGTATTTAATGTAGCAAGAGAAACGGACTGGCTACTTCCGTCAAGAACGCTCGCCAAACGTTTACGAGCCAGGTCCCATAAGCGAATCACACCGTTCTCATCACCACTGGCCAGTAGACGCCCATCTTTATTAAAACTTATGGCTGTAATCAATGCTTTATGGCCGGATAAAACAGAAGTGCCCAAACCGTTGGTTGAATCTATCTTAAAATAAATTTGGTTCTTATAGAAAAAAGCGGCACGAAGTACTTCTGGAGAAGAGTAATAAAGTGTTGATCCTAAATTCCTTTTAATGGGCAGCCGATAAAGCAAACCTCCCCAGGGCATAATCCAGATCGAAATATTTTTTTCATCACTGCTGGCTAAAAAATGGCCGTCCGGACTAAAAGAAAGCGATGTTAAAAAATCACGTTTATCGTTCATGACGGTTTCTAACTTCCCCTGCGGTATTTGCCATAAGTTGATGGTTCCATCCCCATGCCTGCTTGCCAGATAGCGCCCATCAGGACTAAAGGCCAGAGAAGAGGGTAATCCCTTAAATCCTTTTAAAATCAGGTGCCTTTTACCATGGGGAAGAGACCAGATGTGGATACTCTTCTCTCTCCCGAGGGCAGCCAGCCAACGATCGTCAGGACTGAACACTACCTGAAGAATGGTGGAAACAGGCCACCAGAAAACTCGGATCAATTGCCCCTGCGGGATTTTCCATAAATAGATAGCGCTATCCAGTCCACTGCTGGCCAACCATTTTCCATGGTTACTAAAAGCGACAGAAAGAATACTTCCTTTATGTGCCTGCAAAATCTGTTGTAACCAACCGTTATCTAAATTCCATAGCCGAATCTCATATTCTTTTTTATCAACTTCAAAATATTTATACGGTATTTTATACCTACCACCATCAAAAAAATATTTATCATTGTAAGAATATACCATTCCAACATGCCCACTGCCGCTGGCCAGCCATTTTCCGTCCGGACTGAAAGCCAGGCAGGATACCGCGTTCCCATGCCCCATTTTTAAGGAATCGGCTGGGCGGTTATGTTTTCCATCCCTGTCCAGAACAACAAAAACGTTAAAGTTAAAAAAAATCGCAGGGTTCTCATCATACGTTCCTCAAAAAACAATCATTTACTAAATAGGTAAAATCGTTTTCATAATTTTGTTTAATTCTGAAAGTTATGCTTTCTTTCAGCAGAACAGAACGATCCCTGATATGCATTCTATTTCTGTGGATTTTTGATAGCCACTTCCCCTACCTTATACACATCTTTCACGTTATCCAGCCGGAATGTAATTATGCGATGACTTTCGTTTTTTGTACCATAATTCAGGTAAATATCCACATGCACGGTAACTCCAGCGCTGAGTAGA
>CAYXUS010000268.1:0-3548 GCA_964468415.1 uncultured Caldithrix sp. | reverse complement strand
GTGATGGCGGTCAGTTTGGCGGGGCTGGGCTTGTGCGGACTGATTTTAACGCTGGCCGCGCCGGTCAATTTGCCTTTGGCGCTTTTGGCCGTTCTGGGACTGGCTACCTACACCTACTTTAAAAAACGCTGGTGGGCCGGTCCGTTTTACAATGCCTGGATTGTGCTGGTGCTGGCCGTAATTGCCTGCGTTGCCGGGTACGGCTATTGGCCCGCCGCATTCTTCCGTTCTTCCGGGGCGTTGCTGGCCGGATTAATCGTCTTTTTAGGCTACGCCAATTTCGTGCTTATCGGCTATTTTAAGGATGTGTCCGCCGACCGGCAAACGGGGTACCGCACGCTGCCGGTGGTTTTCGGCTTCACGGTTTCGGCCGTGGTCAGCGACGTATTGGCCCTGGCGCAGTTAGCGGCCTTCTGGCTTTTGCTGCGTCAGGGGGAAGCTTTGCTGCATTGGGCGGTGGTCTTGTTTGGCGGAGCCGGATTGGTGACGCTGGTCTACGCGCAAATAAGGGCGCACACCGTGCGTTCGGAAAGGGAAGCCCACAAAGCCGTTGTTCCGGTGGTACACGCCTATTTGCTGATTTTAAGCGCGCTTATTCTTTACCGCAAACCGCAATGGGTCTGGGCGCTGACGGCTTTTTACGTCGCCTTTGTCTTCACCATGAAATTCCGACCGGAACGAACGCAAATTTGAAAAGGAGAGCTTTCATGGTTGTTGTCTTCAATCCGCAAGCTGCGGCAGGAAAAGCGCAACGCAAATGGAAAAGCATCGAACCGTTGGTGCGTAAAAAACTGCCCGCTGCCCAATGGTTCGTGCCCAACGGAGAAACGTCGCTGGCGGCATTTGTCCGGCAAAAACTCGATGAAGGTCAGCGAAATTTTGTGGCGGCCGGTGGCGACGGCACGGTTAATTGGCTTTTGCAGGAATTATTGCGTCAGGCCGATCCGCACATCGTCCGCACGGTTAAAATCGGGGCCATCGGCTTGGGTTCCAGCAACGATTTCCACAAGCCCTTTGTCGCCCGCAACGGCTTTGCTTCCGTTCCCTGCAAAATCGAATTTGCTTCCGCACGGTTGCAGGACGTGGGGCTGCTGGTATTTGAAGATGCCGCCGGTCGAAAGCAGCGCCGCTACTGGATTAACAACGCCAGCGCGGGTATTACGGCGCAGGCCAACGCCTTTTTTAACGCCCCGGATCGCCTGCTGGCCTTTCTCAAAAAACACAGCACCGGGCTGGCCATTCTTTACGCCGCTTTGCGCACCGTTTTTACCTATCGGAACCGACCCGTGACCATCCGCTTTGATCGGCAGGAAAGCCAGACGGTACAGATGACCAACCTCGGTCTGGTTAAAAATCCCCATTTCTCCGGCAGCTTTTGTTACGATTCTCCCTACGAAAAAGACAGCGGTTTTTTCTTTGTCCATTTGTGTTACGACATGAGTCTGTCCCAAATCCTGAATACCCTCTGGCATTCGTCGCGGCGCGAATTTAGCGGGCTGCCCAATACCGTCAGCTTTCGGCTGAAGCGCCTGAGCGTAACGGCGGACACGCCCTTTGCCGTGGAATACGACGGCGAAACGATTACCACGCGGCAGGCCGGGTTTTCGATTCTCAAACAACAAATCGGAGTGTGCCAGCGATGAAACCCGTCATTGAAAATCAAATGATCGAAAAGCTAACGCGTTTTTTGCCCCGCTCGCCGCGGCAGGCAAACGGGCTGCAGCAAAGCGATGCGGAAATTTTGCGTTTGGGCGAGCAGGGGCCTTTGCTGGCGCTTACGCTGGACAGCATTGCCGAGGAAATTGAAACGGGGTTGTACCGCGATCCGTTTTTAATGGGCTGGATGGTGGTGTTGGTCAATGCCAGCGATCTGGCTGCCGTGGGTGCCGATCCTTTGGCCATTTTGATTAACGAGACCCTGAGCTCCGCATCGGACGATCGGTTTTTGAAGGCGTTGCAACAGGGCATTGCCCGTGCCTGCCGGGCCTGCGGGCTTTCGGTGCTGGGCGGCGATACCAATTTTGCCGCGCACACGGAATTGAGCGCCTGCGCCGTGGGCCTTTTGCCGGAAAATACCTTTGTGGCGCGCACCGGGTGCCAACCCGGCGATTTGCTGTACGCTACCGGCAAGCTGGGCGCGGGCAACGCATTTGCCTTTGAACAATTGAACGGACTGCCGCCTTCGTTTGACTACCGGCCCCGGCCGCACTTTGCCCGCAGCAAAATCATCCGCTCATTTGCCACCTGTTGCATGGATACCAGCGACGGATTTTTGGCCACGCTCGATCAGCTAATGCGTCTCAACGGGTTGGGCTTTGCCCTGCAAAAAGAACCGACCGCCTACCTGCACGAACACGCTTTGCAACTGTGCGCCCGAATGCAGCTTCCGCTCACGGCTCCGCTGGCCGGACCGCACGGTGAGTTCGAACTGATTTTTACCGTTCCGGCAAAACATCGCCAACAATTTTCGGAGCAGGCGCGCGCCTTAAACTGGCGGCCCGTATTTTTGGGCACGGTGCTTAAACGGCAGGAATTGCATCTGCCGCTAAACGGTCGCCTGTGCCACCCGGACACGGCATTGATCCGCAACTTGTTCGACCGTTCGCGGGGAGACGTGCGAACTTACACGGAACGTCTGCTTTCCTATTTGAAAAAACTTGAGAAAGGAGAAGGAAATTGACGGAAGAGAAAACCGCCGCAGCGTTAAGTTTTCAGGATTTGTTAGCCCTGAATCGAACGTTGCCCTTCAGAGAACGCCTGACCTTTTTTTACCGCTATCGTCAGCATTTGCAGGCTGCCCGGCAAGATGTGTATTTGCGTCCGATTTTAAGCGCAGCCGATCGGGAGGTGGAAGTACTGGATCCGTTTGACGGGAAGCCGCGAAAAATGCTCATGTTCGGCTCGAACAATTATCTGGGATTTGCCAATCATCCTTTTGTGCGCCAAAAGGTGCGTCAGGCGGCGGAACGTTTTGGCTGCGGCATTGGCGGCCCGCCGCTGTTAAACGGCTACACCGCTTTGCACCGCGAACTGGAAGAGCGTCTTTCGGCCTTAAAACACAGCGAAGACACGCTGATTTTCTCCACCGGCTACGCGGCCAATCTCGGTTTGCTCGGCGCTTTGTGCACGCCGAACGATCGGGTGTTTTACGATGCCCACAGCCATGCTTCGTTTCGTGACGGTTTGAAACTGGCCAAAGTGCCCGCGCAAAAGTTCGCACACAACAATTTGCGGCAACTGCGACAATTGCTGCAAAACGAAAAACCGGACAAAAACGGCCAGATTTTTGTGGGCGTGGAGGGCGTTTATTCCATGGATGGCGATCTGGCACCGCTTGCGGAAATCGTGGCGCTGTGCCGTCGGTACGGAGCGCTGCTCATGGTAGACGATGCCCACGGCACCGGTGTGCTGGGCCGGGAAGGAAGCGGCACGGCCGAACATTTCGGTTTAAACGGTAAAATAGACCTTACCATGGGCACGTTTAGTAAAACGTTCGCCGTTACCGGCGGATTCGTTTCCGGTGACAAGGCGCTCGTTCATTACCTGCG
>CAYXUS010000267.1:0-1982 GCA_964468415.1 uncultured Caldithrix sp. | reverse complement strand
GCGAAATAAGGGCCCGGCTCATCGGTCAAAGTTTTGAAAGCGCATCCGATTTGGAAAAATGGGCAAGTGCGCTTCATCCGGCTTCCCGCTTTGCCCTGGACGCGGCCCTGACACAGCTTATGTTTGCTCTAAATTCTTCGGGTAAGAACCGTGTGGCGGTGAATGCCTTGATCACAGGAAAAGGCGACGAGATGCTTGCACAGGCGCAGAAAGCGGTGGCCGAAGGGTATCGTTCTCTTAAAATAAAAGTGGGGCGCGATTCTCTGGAAGAAGAGTTAAAGATGATTCGTGCCATTTTGCGCGAAACACCGTCTGCGGTGAAGTTACGTCTGGATGCCAACCGTTCCTGGACGCCGGATCAGGCGCAAAGTTTGGAGGTACTCCCGGCAGAACGCATCGACTACGTGGAAGAACCGCTGCAAAATCTTTCCGGCCTCGAAGCCTTTTACCGGCGTACCGGTCTTGCCATTGCGCTGGATGAATCGTTGCGCACGCCTGAAGCCGAACGGTACCTTACTTTTGACGGGGTAAAAGCATTGGTGTTAAAACCTACGGTGCTTGGGGGCTTTTCTTCGGTACAAAAATGGGCGCATCTGGGGCAGGAAAAAGGTAAAATGCTGGTACTGAGCGACACATTTTCATCGGGAATCGGAGTGCACACTCTGGGATTTTGGGCGATCTTGCTTCATCTGCAAAAAAACGCCCACGGGCTGGACACTTACCGATTTTTGGCGGAAGATGTGTTAACTTCGCCATTGCGGTTTTTTGCCGGAGAACTTTGGGTAGGGTTACCGCTTTCCAAAACTCAAATCGATTGGGAGAAGATGGAAGAGTTATGATGTTACCGTTTTTACCCGAAGCGGCAAGACGAAATTTCTCCCAATATTCCGCGTTAATCGGTAAAGATTTTTCGCTTTCCTTTGAAGAATTGGCACGCTCCGTGCGGCAATTTAGCCTCTATTTGCAGGAGAGTCAGCCCTCCTCCGAACGGGTGCTTTTCGAAGCTCATTCCACGGCTGAAAGTGTTGTGTTGTTTTGGTCGATCTTAAATTCGGGACGGCTGGCGGTTCCGCTCAATTATCGCCTGCCCGATGCGGCGCTAAAAGAGACGCTTCGTCTCTTGAATGCTGCCGTTTATTTTGGAAAATTACCCCGCCCATTGAACGAACGTATTCCCCTTCCCAAAATTCTCACATCCCGTTCGGGGCAAGGGACTTCCGGAACCTTGCGTGCCGCTGCAGAAGAGTTCCATCCGGCGACGCTTGTTTTTACTTCGGGCAGTACAGCCCGGCCGCGGGCTGTTGTCCATTCTTACGGTAACCATTATTTCAGTGCTTTGGGAGCAAACCGGAACATGCCGTTGCACATTGGCGATCGCTGGCTTCTCTCTCTGCCTTTGTACCATGTGGCAGGTATTGCCATTCTTTTTCGTACCATGTTGGCCGGGGCGGCGGTAGTTTTGCCCGACGAACATTGCTCGTTAAAAGAAAATATTTTGCAGTTCAAACCCACGCATCTTTCTCTGGTAGCCACTCAATTAAACGATTTGCTGGAAGACCCTTCGATGAATGATGCTTTGCGGGCGATGAAGGGAATTTTAATGGGCGGAAGCGCGATTCCAGAGAATTTATTGCGCAAAGCGCACGAGCGGGGATGGCCTTTGGTGCTCAGTTACGGCAGTACCCAGATGAGTTCGCAAATTACGGCAACTGCCCCGGGTGATGCGTTTGCGGCCTGGCAAACATCGGGGCGGGTGCTTGCCTATCGGGAAGTACGCATTGACGATTGGGGCGAAATTTGGGTACGAGGCAAAACACTGTTTTCGGGATATTGGGAAAATGGAGTAACGAAAAAAACAACCGATGAAAATGGTTGGTTTGCTACGGGTGATCTGGGCAGGTGGGATGAAAAAGGACGCCTGATTGTTCTGGGGCGCAAAGATCGCATGTTTATTTCCGGCGGGGAGAATATTTTCCCCGAGG